>JAAURV010000319.1 GCA_012032065.1 Hyphomicrobiales bacterium | reverse complement strand
GCTGCTGTCTGATCGCTAGCGCCCGTACATACAGTGTTCTGCCGCCGCATAGCGCCGATTTTATAATACAAAACTGCTAAATTGTTCGCACCTTGAGCGGTGTAGTGATGCTCTGGCCCCATCTGCCGTTCGTAAATTTTCAACGCTTTGATATATAGAGGTTCTGCGCGCTCGTAATCTTCGGTTCGATAATACAAACTAGCCAGGTTATTTAACCCTTGCGCCGTCTGTGGATGTTCTTCACCCAATTGCCGTTCGTAGCTCCTGAGTGCGTTGACGAGTTGGAGTTCGGCATCGGTAAATCTACTCGTGTCATAGTAAAGATTTGCCAAGTTATCCCGACAGCGAGCGGTGTAAGGGCAATCTGGGGTGAGGTGCCGTTCGCAGAGTGTTAATGCCGTAGTATAAAGTGGCTCTGCCTCTTCATACCGCTGGAGTAGTCGATAGAGATCCGCCAATTTATTCAAACTGGGGACTAGATCGATACAATCATTGCCGAGTTGCTGTTCGTGAATTTTGAGCGATCGCAAATACAAACATTCAGCATCTTCATAGCGCTCCATCTCCAGATACAATTTAGCTAAATTATCGATCCCAACAGTGGTTTCGGGACACGATGCCGACCACGAGCCCGCCCGCATAAAGTTCCAGACAGCACTCGATGAGAACCTTCTCCATGAACGGGTCGCCGACCTGAACCGTCGGGCGCTTTTCTTCCGCCTTGTCGTCGAATTCGGCCGACGCCATGGTGGCGCCGTGAATGCCGTCGCGGCCCGTCTTGGCGCCGAGATAGACGACAGGGAGGCCGACGCCTTTTGCTTTCGAATAGAAGATCGAGTCGGCGCGGGCGAGGCCCACGGCCATGGCATTGACCAGGATGTTTCCGTTGTAGCGGGCATGGAAATTCACTTCACCGCCGATGGTTGGCACGCCAAAGGAATTGCCGTAGCCGCCAATGCCATGCACGACGCCCGAAACCAGATGCCGTGTCTTCGGATGCGACGGCTCTCCGAAGCGCAGCGCATTCATGGCGGCGATGGGCCTGGCGCCCATGGTGAACACGTCGCGCAGGATGCCGCCCCACGCCCGTGGCCGAGCCCTCGATAAGGCTCGATGTAGGACGGATGGTTATGGCTCTCCATCTTGAACACGATGACATCGCCATCGCCGATATCGACGACGCCGGCATTCTCGCCCGGACCTTGGATCACGCGCGGTCCGGAGGTCGGCAGCGTCTTCAGCCATTTCTTCGAGGACTTGTAGGAGCAGTGCTCGTTCCACATGGCCGAGCAGATGCCAAGCTCGGTGATCGTCGGCGTGCGGCCGAGCAGCTTGACGAAGCGCTGATACTCGTCAGGCTTCAGCCCATGCTGGGCAACGAGTTCCGGCGTGATGTCAGGAGATTTCGGGGCAGTCATTGTGGGCAGCGCTTTAGCCGCTGCCCCCGAGATTCACAACGCCGCTGTGGATAAGCCGGATAGGCCTTCAGGCCGCCTGTTCGGTATCCGCCGGGTGGGCGAGCAGGGCGCCCATGCGGAGCATCAGCGCCGCTTTCGACTTCTCCATATCGTGCTGGATAGCCAGCTCTTCAACACGCTTCTTCATTTGTTTCTGACGGATCAGCTTCAGCATTGTGTCGCCCCGATGTGAACCGGCGTTATCTCCGCCGCAATTTGAAGTAAATCATATGCGGCCCGCTTCATCCACGATTAACGCCGTTTACCGTGAATGGGGTGTTAGCCAATTGCTTTCAATGCAGAGGACGCCCGAAGCGGTCGGTGCTCGGGCGTTGCGATGTGCCGATCTGGCTTGTCCTCAGAAGCTGCTGCATGCGTCCGTGCAGCGCCGATTTCTGCTCGTTCAAAGACGCGAAATCGTCCGCCGTCATCTCCGGTTTGCGCTCGAAGAGGGATTTGAGCAACGCCGTCATTTTTCTTCCCCTGTTGAACTCTTTGTGTGCCGTCCGTTAACAACCGGACAACCACATCAGGCCCGAATTTGCGGCGTTAATCCACGGTTAACGCGAGCCGCCGTGAACGGGCGGTTACGGCAAGAAAGAGAAATCGAGTCAAGTTTCCGGCGAATTTATGCCGCTTCCGATTGACGGCAGAAGCAGGACGACTTGACCGGCACATCGGCGCGGGCAACCGCGAGATCGAGCCGTTGCCTGACCATGATCGCCTCGGCGGTCTTGCCCGATCGCGTGAGGCATTCGTGGAAACCATGCAGGCTCCAGACATTGTCGGGATGCTGACAGGCGCGGGCGAGCGTGTGATCGAGGCCCAGATCGGCGCGGTAGACGGCCTCGGCTTCCTCGACATGGCCTTGTTCGAGCAGCAGGGCGCCGAGTGCGTGCCGCGCCGGCTGCATCCAGCCCCACGGCTCGTCATAGGGCAGGTTGTCGTCGAGTTCGACGGAACGCCGAAGAAACGCAAAGGCCTTGTCGAAATCACCCCTACGATAGGCGATCTCGCCTTTCATCATCTCTGCCGCGATCGCCAGAATGTCGAGGCAGGTGTTGTTGAAGAGATAGCGCGATGGCGGCACGCGCGAGACCGCGGCTTCGAAACGTTTGGCTTCCTCTTCCGCTTTGGCGACACCTCCCGTCGCCGCAAGCGCCACGGCCTTCGCATAGTGGATCATGGCGGTGGTGGTGCAGAAGAGATCCTTGTCCTTCGGCAGCGGTGTTCCGATGATGTCGATCCACCGGCCGAAGCGGATCAGCACGTGCATCTTCATCGGCACAAAGCTTTCGAGCCAGTCGGCCATGGGCGGCGACTCGATGCGAAGCAGCTCTTCCGGCAGATTGACAATCAATTCGTCCGCCGCCGCGATGGCCGGCATGTACTGGCCGAGGAACATCGCGCCATAGATGCGGAAATGCGTGTTGTGGCAGCGGTAGAGCGAATAGAAACTCGCTGCTCCTTCGCGCGCGAAATAATGCGCATCGGCGGCGCTGGCCGCGCCATTCCAATCCACCACATTCTTGTAGTGGCCGCAGAGAACGTCGATGTGGGTCGGCATGTGAACGAGATGACCCGCATCCGGAACCAGGCTCCGCAGCGCATCGCAAGCCTTGAGGGAGCGTTCCGGGTAGGGCGACATCTCCATCAGGTGAATGTACATGTGAAGAAGCCCGGGATGCCGCATGCCGCCGGGCGCGGCCATGGCGCGTTCGAGCACGTCGATGGCTTCGAGCGTATCGGCGCCTTCCGCGGGCGTGCCGGACTTGATGTCCCACAACGTCCATGGTGTGCGGTTCATGATCGCTTCGGCGAAAAGCGCTGCCACATCGGGATCGTTGGAAAAGGCCGCATAGGCATCGCGCATGGCCGCGGCATAGTCATCGTTCCACAGCGTTCCCACGGCTGCGGGATCGCCGGCGGGATAGCGCTTGGCCAGCGGCCGGATCAGCGCCTGTTCGACGGGGCTGGTTTTGTCAACGAGTGCCAGTGCCTTCGCGGTTGCGCCATGGGCCAGCGCCAGCGAGCGTTGCAGATCGGCCGGATCGAAGGCCTTCCACTGCTTGTTGTAGTTTGGCCCCGACGCATAAGCGATGCCCCATTGCACCATGGCGCACGAAGGATCGGCGGCGGCCGCCTTCTGGAAGCAGCGCACCGCTTCCTCGTGATTGTAGCCGTAGGTCCAGATGAGGCCACGGTCGAACCAGAGCTGTGCCTCTTTCGATTTCGTGGAGACTGGCCTGCTGTAGCCGCCGAGATCGTAGTAACTGTCCATCGCGCGCTCCATTCACCCCCG
>JAAURV010000318.1 GCA_012032065.1 Hyphomicrobiales bacterium | reverse complement strand
GGCTTCGGGCAACTGGCGCACATGTTCGCTGAAGGCTCCGACCGACAGTGACGGACTCCTGGTGCGGTCGAAAATTTCATCCGCGGAAGCTGTCAGCCGATAAGTGGGAACCGCAACGGCCGCGGCATCGCCCACGATACCGGCGAGACACGTCCAAAGTCCCGCGGTTCCGCCTTCGAGAACTCCAAACGCAGCAAGACTCGAATGAACGACAACATTGCGGCCCGGTTCGACGCCGAGTTCCATGAGATGAGCGGAGAGTGCCTCGCGATCCGTCCGCTTCATTTGCCGCCCGGCTTGCGGCCGACGAAGAACATGAAGTCCTTGTAGCCCGAGAAATCGAAGGTGAAGTGGCCCTTCTGCACGGCATCGAGACCGGGAAACCAGGAGATCAGATCGTCGACGTCGCGCGGAATGGCCATGATCGCGCCTTCCTGGCGCGTGCCCGAACGGCGGTTTTGAACGGAGCCGTCTTCCAGCTCCAACCCCGTGGTTGCAAACTCATGGCGCGGCGTTGGCATGTTGATGAAGAGATGGCCGCCGGGCTCGAGCGCCGCCACCAGTGCCAGCGCATCCTCCTTCGCCTTGGGCAGGCGGTTGTAGCAGAGGCAGTCCCAGCAGATGATGTTGCCGTAGTGGCCAAGCTGGCCGGCGATTGGTGCAAGTCCATCGATTCCGATTTGCGCGTTGGACATTCCAAGCGCATCGAGCCGTTGCTTCTGAACTTGGAGTGCTCGAACGCTGATATCCGCGCCGGTCACAAGCCATCCCTGACGCGCAAGAAACTCGCTGTTGTTTCCGGAGCCGCAGCCGTAGTCGAGAAAGTCGCCGCTCTTCGCGCCCTTGCCGATCGAGCGGAAATAGAGCTGAACGAAAACCTCGGACGGGTAGTGGAGATAGTTGCCGGACTCGTAAAGAGCGTTCCATATATCGGCGTTGACGTTGCTCACTGAAGTCCGGTCCGCCACTCTTGTGCGAAGGAAATATGGCGCGCCCGACAGGATTCGAACCCATGACCCCCAGATTCGTAGTCTGGTGCTCTATCCAACTGAGCTACGGGCGCGCGATGGCGTGAAACGCGGTGCTTCTCTATTACGGGCCGACGGCGAAAGCAAGTTCGGGCGAGTCATACTCTGTTTCAGGACTATAGGCAATAGATAGGCTCAAAATCCGCCCAGGAAGACCGTGGAGCAGGGTCGGAGCGTTGTCGGGTAACCGGGTAACCAAAGTGGCTCCTGGCGCTCCAGAGGCCACCCCAAGGTCATAGAATTGAATTCAACTTTTACTAGAAATATTCCTAGAATTCGTGCCGTCACTCCCGCGCGGCCTGCTTCTCGCCGCGGCGGCCAGTGCGGAGTTCGGCTATCCGGTCGGGGATCGAGATGGCGAAAACGGTGCCGTTAGCTCCCGTGTCGCGTAGCTCGATAGCCCCGCCATGGGCCTGCACGAGTTCCGCGGCGATGGCGAGGCCGAGGCCGGTGCCGCCGGGGCGGGCGGCGCTCTGGAAGGCTTCGAAGAGTTTGCTGCGCACCTGCTCGGGGATGCCTGGGCCGTTGTCGGCCACTTCAATCAGTGTGACCGAACCCTGGCGCTGTGCCCTGATGGTGACCGAGCCGTCGCTCCAGATCTCCGCCGGCATCGCGCGACTCGAGCGCCTGGATGGCGTTCCGCACCAGATTGGTCAGTACACGGTTCAATTGCTCGCGGTCGGCGTCGATCAGCACGGACCCCGGCACGTTGTTGTAGATCACGATGCGGCTCGAGGCCTGGACCACGGCGTTGCCGACCACGTCCTCGGCGATCTCCTTCAGCGTCAGGCGCTCGCGCGAGGGCGGCAGTTCCTGGGCGCGGCCGTATTTGAGGGTCTGGCTGAGGAACTCGATGGCGCGGTCGAGGGAGGCGATGAGCTTGGGCGTAAAGCGCTGCACCGTTGGATCGTTCACCATGGTGAGGCGGTCGGAAATCAGATGCGCGGAGGTGAGCATGTTGCGGAGATCGTGGCTCACTTTCGAGACGGCGAGACCCAAGGCCGCGAGGCGGCTCTTTTCCTGCAACAGGTTGGCGAGCTCGGACTGAATGTCGCGGAGCTCGCGTTCGGCTTCACCGAGTTCGTCCTTGCGGTTGCTCGGCACGATGATGCGGCTGCGGTCCTCCGGGTTGTCGCCAAAGGCCAGCATATTCGTCCGCAAGCGGAGCATCGGCCGCACGATCACGTAGTTGAGGGCTGCAAACACCATGGCGGCCACGAGCAGCGACAATACGACCGAGAGAATGAGGATGTTGAAGCCGAACCGGTACATGGCCTGCTGCAACTGGTTCTCGCGCAAGGCGATTTCGATCAGATCGCCGGTCATTGCGGCGGATCGTCCATCACGCTGATGATGCGGTTGCCGGGCGCCATGGTTTCGAAGGCATCGCGGATTGCATCGAGCCAGGTGGCGGCGCGGAGATCGAAGCTTGCGTCGATCATCAAATCGTCGTCGCCGCGCAAAATAAGCTGGCGTCTTTCGCCCTTCTTGACCGAGACGACGAGCACGCCCGCGCCTTTCAGGATCTGCGAACGAAGATCGTTCGAAAGGATCTGGTCGGGCGCTGCGTCCGCCGCAAGTGCCGCGACCTCGGCCTGGGCGATACGCGCCCTGAGCCACTGGATGCGGAAATTGGCGATCGAGGGCAGGAAGATCAGCACTTCGCCCACCATCACGAACAGGATGGTGAGCAACAGAACCTTGCCGGACAGACTGTTGAACAGTCCCGGCTTCTTTCCTCCGTTGTTCCCGCCCGTGGTGCTCATCGTTTAACCGAAGACCCGCATCACTCCTATAACGCGCCTGACCCAGGGATTGGTTGCAAGCCCCGAAAAATAACTAATCGCCGCCCGCCGGTTGGCTTCGCCAAGCGTGGGGTAGGGGGCCACCATGCCGGCGAAACTCTTGATCTTGAGGCCGTTGGTCATCGCCAGAACCCAGGGCTGGATCAGTTCGCCGGCTTGCGCCCCAACGATGCCAACGCCGAGAATCCTGCCACCCTTTCCTGTCACAACTTTGACGAGGCCCACATATTTACCCTCGGCCCGCGCGCGGTCGTTTTCGTGGAAGGGCCAGCGGGCGACCCTGACGGCATCGCCATGTTCCTTCCTCGCCTGCGCTTCGGTGAGCCCGATATTGGCCAGTTCGGGGTCAGTATAGGTGACCCAGGGGATAATGTCCGTGCGGTTGGTCACCGGTAGGCGAAAAAGTGCGTTCCGGATGACAAGGCCTGCTTGATAACCCGCGACATGGGTGAACTGCAGGCCGCCCGCCACATCGCCGACCGCATAGGCGCGGCGGTTGGTGGTGCGCAGGCCCTTGTCGACCGTGATGCCCTTCTTGGTGTAGGCGATGCCGGCGGCTTCGAGGTTCAGATCTTCGATATTCGGGATACGGCCTGCGGCGACGAGGATGTGAGTGCCTTCGATCTTGGCGCCGGTTCCGGTTTCGACGGAGATGCCGGCTTTGGTGCGCGAGACCGATTTGACTGGCGTCTTGGCGAGAATTTCGACGCCTTCGCCTTTCAATGCGTCGAGTACGACGGCGGCAAGTTCCGGATCGTCCTTGCCGAGGGGATCGAAGGCTTCGATGACAGTGACCTTCGAGCCGAGGCGGCGATGGGCCTGCGCCATTTCCATGCCGATGGGCCCGCCGCCAATGACGATGAGATGATCGGGGAGTTCGGCGTTGTCGAAGAGGTTTTCGTTGGTGAAGTAGGGAACCTTGTCGAGGCCCGG
>JAAURV010000317.1 GCA_012032065.1 Hyphomicrobiales bacterium | reverse complement strand
CGGACGCTCAAGGCAACGCGCACTACATCATATCGGACAATGGCGCGTCCCGTTCCTGGAATCCCTCACGCTAGCGCAACGGCGCTCAAGTGCGTAGCGGTTGAGTGCGGAAAGTTGCGCTAAATTATTGATTTCGAGCACCTTATCGGCGATCAGTTGATTCCAACTGATCGCCGGGTGCTCTAGGGGTTTGAACGCCGTACGCTACAAGTTCCTTAAAACGAAAACCGGGGGCACGAAGGCCCCGGTCTCCGCCTTGCCTCATGCCCCCTTAGTGCATGGCGGATACGCCAAATGAGGCAAAGAATTCGCGATAGGGTGTGGTCGAAGGCGACTCGGGCCGGATGCGCAGCATCTCGGCGGCGATGCCATAGAGAATGTGTTCCGCCTCACGCACGATGCCATGAGGCGCGAGCACCACAAGGCCGGCGCGGCCCGCGAAAATCTCGCAATGGCCTTCATCGTCGATGAAATCGGCGAGATCGACGTTTTGCCATTCCTTGGGGCGGCCAACCCGATCGATCAGCGCGACCTTGGGATTGGCGCGGTCCGTCGCGTCAACGAGCCACACATGCCAAACTGGGCGCGGCCACTCGGAGAGTGCCGGATAGAGCCAGCGGAGCAGGGCGTCGGCTTCCGCCGCGGTGGCGGTCGCAGCCATGAGTATGTCGTCGGCGATTGGCTTCATCACGTTGTTGTTTCCTGGATTTGTTGGGCGGAGGCACGGCTTGGCGTTGCGGACTCACGCACCGAACTGATCGCAAAATAGGTGCGAGTTGACGCCTTGGGCAGGTTACGGGGTGTAAGTAACATGTTAAATGGAACCTCCGGGACGGTTCGTGGCCCGCCTAGAGGGCAGGGGTAATGGCTTCAATCGAGGCTGCAGAAAAATGGGAATCCGGCGCGGTTCTGGCGCATGTGCAAAGGATTCTGGCGACGCCTGAGTTCACCGGCTCGCCGCAGCTTGCGGCCTTTCTGAACTACATCGTGAAGCGGAAACTCGCCGGCGATACCGAGGGCATCAAGGCGTATTCGATTGCCACGGAAGCTTTGGGCCGCCCGCCCGATTTCGATCCGCAGAACGATCCCATCGTGCGCGTGCAAGCAGGAAGGCTGCGTCAGGCGCTGCTCATCTACTACGCCAATCCACAGGCCGACGACTCAATGCGCATCTCCTTGCCAGTCGGCAGTTACATTCCGGACATCGTGCCTGGCGCGGTGGCTCCGGTTATCGCTCAACCAGCGCAGCCACGCGAGCCGCCCAAGGCATGGAAAAGGACTCCGTGGCCCATGGCGATAGCCGGTCTCGTCTTCCTGACCATTGCCGGACTGGGAACCTTGTTCGCCTTCAACCAGGGCTGGCTCGGCCGCCAGGCCGATCCGAACCCGCTTGGCATGCCAGCGCTCTCGATATACATTGCGTCCGAACGGCAAATCCCGTCCTGGTTCTCGCCTCAACTCTTCGAGTCTTCGCTGGCCGCGAACCTTTCCCGCTTCGACGAGTTCGCCATCATTCAGTCGTCGGCGGAGAAACAAACCGACGGCAGCGCCTTCCGCCTCGATCTCGAATTCGTTGGAATTCCAAATGCCGTAATCATGACATCAAGACTCGTGCGCCAGCCGAGCCGCGAGATCGTATGGAGCAACCGCTCGACCATCCCCGAAGACGCAATTGGCAGCTACGAGTTGCTCGACGCCAACCGCAAGCTCGCCTCGGCCCTTGGCCAGCCCTATGGCGCGCTCTATTCGGAGCTGCTGCGCGATCCCGCCAAGACCCCGACGCAACGCTGCCTGCTCGGTGGCTACGAATATTTCCAGGACCCACGCCCCGATACCGCGCCCGGAATTGCGCAGTGTCTCGAACGCATTGTCGCCGACCAGCCGGGCAACTACATCGCTCATATTCTGCTCGGTTACATGTACGCCGAGCAATACCGCGCGGGGCGGGGTGGGGCCGGCCTCATCGGCAACGTCGTGAAAGCTGCCCAACGCGCCGTGGCCCTGAAGCCCGACAGCGCCGGCAGCCAGCAAATCCTCATGGAAGCAAATCTCCTGCGCGGCCTCTATGCCGAAGCATTGCAGGCGGGCGCACTCGCGGTTCAGCTCAATCCCAATGACAGCGATGTGCTGGCGGACTACGGTTGCGCCCTCATCTACCGCGGCCGCTATTCAGAAGGCGAGACCTATGCGGCGCGCGCGCCCAGCTCAACATCCTGCCGCCGCCCTGGCATTTGTTCTGCCTGTTCGTCGCCGCCAACAACAGCGGCCGCCCCGAAGCCGCCGATGCCGTCGCCCGCCGCATGACAAGCGAACTCTCAACCCAGGCGCTTATCCCGGTCGCCATCGCCGCCTCCCGCGCCGGCAACCAAGAAGCCGCCAAATCCGCCATTTCCGCTCTTCTCGAGACTGCTCCGGGTTATTCCAAAGACCCTTTGGCGGAACTTATGGCCCTGGGCCTTTCCAAGGATGTCGCCACAATTCTCTTGGAAAACCTGACTGCCGCAGGACTGAAATCCGGGTCCTGAGGGCAACATATTGAAATTCGTTAACCTCGCATCCATTTTCCACTGTCAGGCTCGGGCTGTATTCGTGTCGAGTTGTGCGTATGATGCGCGTGATTCAGGCTTGCAGCTCCTGACGTTAGTGACTGCGGCGGGCCACACGGCGGCCTTGCCTCCCGAAAGGACAAAAGAATGACAAACAAGCCAGCCAAGGCCACCTCGACCGGCGGAGCGCCGGAACCGATTCCCGTCCTTCCTCTCCGCGACATCGTCGTCTTCCCGCACATGATCGTGCCGCTTTTCGTGGGGCGCGAGAAATCCATCAAGGCGCTGGAAGAGGTGATGCGCGAGGACAAGCGAATTCTGCTCGTCGCCCAGCGCAATCCGGCCGATGACGATCCGGCGCCGACGCCATCTTCAGCACCGGCACGCTCGCGCAAGTTCTGCAGCTCCTGAAACTCCCCGACGGCACCGTGAAGGTGCTTGTCGAAGGCATCGAGCGCGCCAGGATCGACAGCTTCAGCGCCCGCACCGATTTCTTCGAGGCCAATGTCAGTGCGATCCCGAGCGTCGTCGAGAACGAGCGCGATACGGTGGCCCTTGCCCGCACGGCGGTGTCGCAGTTCGAAAGCTATGTGAAACTCAACAAGAAAGTGCCGCAGGAAATCCTCGCCACCCTCGGACAGATTTCCGACTACGCCAAGCTCTCCGACACGATCGCCGCGCACCTCGCCATCAAGATCGGAGAAAAGCAGGAACTTCTCGAAATGCAATCCGTCCAGGCGCGGCTCGAGAAAGCCTTCGCGCTGATGGAAGGCGAAATCTCCGTGCTGCAGGTCGAAAAGCGCATCCGCAGCCGCGTCAAGCGCCAGATGGAGAAGACCCAGCGCGAATACTATCTCAACGAGCAGATGAAGGCGATCCAGAAGGAACTGGGCGACGGCGAAGAGCGGGACGAAATGTCCGAGCTCGAGAACCGCATCAAGAACACCAAGTTCTCCAAGGAAGCCCGCGAGCGCGCCGAAGCGGAAGTCAAGAAGCTCCGCCAGATGAGCCCCATGTCGGCGGAAGCGACCGTCGTGCGCAACTACCTCGACTGGCTCTTGTCGATCCCCTGGGGCCAGAAGAGCAAGACCAAACGCGATCTCAAATTCGCGCAGGACGTGCTCGACGCCGATCACTTCGGCCTCGACAAGGTGAAGGAGCGGATCGTCGAATATCTCGCGGTGCAAAGCCGCACCAACAAGATGCGCGGCCCCATCCTCTGCCTC
>JAAURV010000316.1 GCA_012032065.1 Hyphomicrobiales bacterium | reverse complement strand
TATGCAGCTTCGTCTTTTGCATCGAGGCGAATTGCTGCGGTACAATCTGCAATTGCTTTGTCGTACACTGCCAAGTTTAAATGAGCGCTGCACCGATTGGTATAAGCATCAGCTTGTGACGGGAACAAGCTTCACCGCATTCACCACCGTGAACAGGATGGTCGTGGTCCCGGCATAGATCAGCTTGTCGAGTTTCTGCGGCAGCACATACATCTGATAGGGCGGCGCTCCCGCGTGCGAGACGAAGCTGGTGAAGCCCGCGATCGTTCCCCAAAACATCCCGCGCGGAACATCGGCGGGCTTCGCCACGGCGGGCGCGCTGCGATATCGCTTGTAAAGCGCGTCGGCGAAGTATGAGAGGCCGATAACCGCCACGATCAAGGTGACGAGGCGCTCGGATGTGATCGAGGCCGTGGCCCAGCCCAGCAGGATGCCGATGGTTGTTGCCGGAATCAGGATCGTCAGATTGCGACGATCGAACTCGCGGCGGTACATCCAAAGCCCGAACATATCGCTCAGCACGTAGATCGGCAGCAGCAGCGCGGCGGCAACGACGGGCGATATCGATAGCGCCAGCACCGGCACCGCGAGCATACCCACCATCGGCAGGCCGCCTTTGGACATGCCAACCAGAAGCGCCGCAATGGCTGCGGCGACATAGAACCAGATGTCTGCCGCCACGCTTACGGTTCCGCCGGGAGCTTCAAGCCGTTGTAGGATTGGCCGAGGCTGGCGCAGAGCGCTTCCACCACCAGTTCATGATCGTCGCGCTGCGGCAGTCCCGAAACGGCGATGGCGCCGACGCAGCCCGTGCCGATCACCCACACCGGAAACCCGCCGCCTGCATCCGCATACACAATTGGATCAAGTCCGCGTTGCGGCCCAACAACCATGCCCCGCGCCGCGAGGTCGAAACCGAAGCGATAGCTGCTCTTCCCGAACCTCAAAACCGTGTTGATCTTGCGCTGCGCCCATTCGCAATTGTCTGGCCCGCTTCCTGTCATGGCGGCAAAGAACACTTGCCGCCCGCACAGCCTGATGTCGATGATCACGGGAAGGCCGCGCTCATGGGCGAGCCCTCTCAGTTTCAATCCGAGACGCCAGGAACCGTTTTCATCGAAACTTCTGAATCGAAGCGCCTGCTCCTGCTTGAGAATCAAAGCGGCATCGTTGCTGGCGGCCATGCAAATCTCCTGAAATTCGTGCCTTCGCCCGGAACTGTCCGGACCCCGGACAAAGGCTTAACACATCGTTAACCGGTTTGCCGATTGCAAGCTTCCGCATGGCAGGCAGGCAGGAGGTGGCACCGCCGCTGCAAGGGCGGACCCAATAACCTTAACTGTACAGGTCCGGGTCACATGTCGGTCGTCCCCAGCAAATTCAGGAAAGTCGAAAAGCCCGCGGACACATCCGCTTCGGCACGGCCAAAGTCGTCCGAGATGACGCCGGGGCCGGGCTTTCGCATCAAGCTCGAGATCGAGCGGCCGCCGGCCAGCCTTGTTCAGATGTTCCGCGAATTCGAAACGCCGGATATCTCCGACATTCTGAACCGCATGTACACCATGCGCTCCGACATTCGGAACGTGGTGAACGACCAGCCGCTGATCGGCCCTGCCTGCACCGTCAAAGTATTTCCTGGCGACAATCTGATGGTGCACAAATCGCTCGACGCCGCAAAGCCCGGCGACGTCGTTGTCGTCGACACGTCGGGCAGCGACCGCAATGCGGTGCTCGGCGATCTCGTGACCAACAAGGCGAAGCATCGCGGCATTGCCGGCTTCATCGTCGATGGCCTGGTGCGCGACTTGCCGGGACTGATCGAGGCCGGTCTCCCCGTTTATGCACGCGGTGTGACACCGTTCGGCCCATTGCACCGCGGCCCGGGTGAACTGAACTATACGGTGAGCTGCGGCGGCATCGTGGTCAATCCCGGCGACATTGTTGTCGCCGACAAGAGCGGCATCGCGGTCGTCCGCCGGGAGTTCGCGGAGGACACCCTAATGCGTCTTCGCGCCCACCGCGCGCGCATGGAGAAATATGTGAGCGACGTGAAGGCTGGCAATTTCTCGAACGACTGGGTGGACCGGCAGCTCGCGGCGGACAATTGCTTGATCGAATGAGAGTGGCAATGGCGGCGGGGCAAATTTTGAGGCTGATCCATAAAGCGCGGCGCGTCCTCGACGTGCCGGATTTCATGCAGTACCTGGAGTTTCAGGACCTGCGGCGCGCTTACTACGCCGAGTTCTGGCAGCGCGCCGCGATGGCGGCCAATGCCGAGTGTTCGCCGTGGCACGACGGATACTTCCGTATCCGGCGTGGTCGGCAGGTGGCGATTGTCAAAGGCGGCAGCCTGCGCCTCGACGATCATCTGACCCTTCAAATCTTCGGCAATAAGCTGTTGACTTACAAGCTTCTTGAAGAACAGGGCTGCACTCTGCCCAGGCATATGCCATTCACGCGGGCGGCGCTTCGCGATGCTGGACACTTTATGGAACAGACAAAGGGCCTCGCGGTCGTGAAGCCGGTGAGTGGAACCGGCGGCGGAGCGGGCGTGTCAACTGGCATTGCCAATTACGGGGCATTGAAACGGGCTGCGTGGCAGGCCGCGAAGTTCGATACCAATCTGATGATTGAGCAACAAATCGAAGGCGATTCTTACCGGCTGCTCTATCTCGATGGCGCCATGATCGACGCGGTGAAGCGGGTTCCGCCGAAACTGAAGGGCGATGGCGTGAAATCGATTGCGGAACTCGTCAAGGCGGAGAACCGCAGGCGCATCGAGCAACGCCCCTACTCCGCGCTTTCGCCGCTAAAACTCGATGCCGATGCGATGAACTTCCTCAAGGCCGCGGGCAGAACGCCCAAGTCGCGGCCGATGAAAGGCGAAACGATCACGGTGAAGCGCGCCGCGAACGAGAACACATCGGCCGAGAACCACAGAGTCTACAACGTCCATGGCGCGACCGCGGACCTCGGCACCAAACTCGCGCGCAATCTCGGAATCAAGCTCATGGGGCTCGATATCATCGCCAAGGACATCTCGTCGCCGCTCACCCGCGACAATGGCGTGATCGGCGAAGTGAACACCACGCCGGGCTTGCACCATCACGATCTGACCGCCGCACCAGCACCCGGCAACATCGCGGCGCGGATCATCAAGCACATGTTTTCGACCAAACACGGCGTGATGATCGTGCCGGACGAAGAAATCGCAGCCTTGCCTGCGCCTCCCACGGAGAAGGCTGCCGGATGAACCTGGATGTGACACGCCCCGTGCTGCTTCTGGGCGGCAAGGAGAATTCGCTGTCGGTGGTGCGCCACCTCGGCAAACTCGGCATCCCCGTGCGCGTGAGCGGCGGCGGAACCTGCTGGGGCATGTACTCGCGCTATTGCGCCGAGAAACTGCCGGTGCCGAAGGGCATCCCGCAGGCCGTGTTCTGGAAACGTCTTCTGCTTGACGGAGACACACGCTTCGATGGCCATATATTACTCGCGATGAGCGACGACGCCATCGAGTTCATGATCGAAAACCGTCAAGGGCTCTCTCAACGCTACATGCTCGACGATGTCGATCCCGATCTTCAGCAAGCCTTTCTCGACAAGCAGGCAACGCTCGAACTCGCCCGTAAGGCCGGTATCGGTGCGCCAAGTTACTGGCCGGTGACAAGCCCTTCAGACATCGAGCCCCTGCGTGGCAAGGCGCGTTTCCCCGTGATGGTGAAGCCGCGGCACTCGCACAAGTTCTCGAAGATATTCGGCCGCAAGCTGTTCATCGTCGAAGACAGTTTCGAGA
>JAAURV010000029.1 GCA_012032065.1 Hyphomicrobiales bacterium | reverse complement strand
GAACCAAATCATGCAAGCGAGCGCCAGATTGGGCAAAGATTGCAACTGGCTACCTCACCGCGGTTGCAGGCCATGCATCATGAGGGCGAGCAGCGTATCGCGCGCGGCGGGGATGACATCTTTTTTCCGGTTACGGCCCGCACCTGGACTTCGAAATCGGCATAGTGCTGCGTGGTGGCCCAGATGGCGAAGATGAGATGATAGGGATCGATTGCGGTGATCCTGCCCAGTTCCGACCACTGGCGGATGACGGCGGCCTTATCGTCGACGAGCCTCCGCAGCGGCCCTTTCAGAAAATCCCCAATCATCGGCGCGCCGTGCAGGATTTCGTTGGCGAAGAGCCTGGATGCCGCGGGATTGTCACGCGACATTTCGAGCTTCGTGGTGATGTAGCGCGTGAGTTCCTCCGCCGGCTCGCCATCGGGATCGAGCGCTTTCAGCGGTTCAAGCCAATCTTCCAGCGTTCGTTCGAGCAGCGTGACGTAGATGTCTTCCTTGCGCCGGAAATAATAGAGGAGGTTTGGCTTCGACATGCCTGCCTCGGCGGCAATCTGGTCGACAGTTGCGCCGCGATAGCCGTAAGTCGAGAACACCGTGAGGGCGGCATCCAGAATGGCCTCTTCGCTGCGGGCCTGGATGCGGGTTTTTTGAACAGCTTCTGCACGCGCTTTGGGCATTCCGCATCCTCATAATTCTTGATCAAATGGTCAAGAGCGGATAGCGTTTCGCTTCATAACAAGATGAATGTGGGGAGACTTCATTGGCCGGGCCTGTGATAACGGCGCGCGACCTGAGCCTGACGTTCGAGACGGCGGATGGGCCAGTTTATGCGCTCTCCAATGTGCAACTCGATGTCGAGGAAGGTGAATTCGTCTCCTTCATCGGGCCTTCGGGCTGCGGCAAGACCACGCTGCTCCGGGTCATTGCCGATCTCGAACAGGCAACGAGCGGCACGATCACGGTCAACGGCATGACGCCGGACCAGGCGCGGCGCGCCCGGGCTTACGGTTATGTGTTTCAGGCGCCGGCTTTGTTTGCGTGGCGCACGGTCGAGAAGAATGTGGCGCTGCCGCTCGAAGTGATGGGCGTTGCCGATGCGGCCTCGCGCATCAAACGCAATCTCGAACTCGTCAACCTCCTGGGCTTCGAGAAGAAATATCCCTGGCAACTTTCGGGCGGGATGCAGCAGCGCGTATCGATTGCGCGGGCGCTGGCATTCGATCCGAAGCTGTTGTTGATGGACGAGCCTTTCGGCGCGCTTGACGAAATCGTGCGCGACAAGCTCAACCAACAACTGCTTTCGCTCTGGGACGCGACAAAAAAGACCGTGATCTTTGTCACGCATTCGATTCAGGAAGCGGTGTTTCTCTCGACCAAGATCGTGGTGATGAGTCCACGGCCCGGGCGCATCATCGATGTCATCGAAACGAAGTTTCCGCGCGGCCGAACGCTGGATATCCGCGAGACGCCGGAATTTCTAAAAGTCGCGCATCGCGTGCGCGAGGGTTTGCGGGCAGGGCGCAGTTATGAAGACTGAAGCGCGCGGCAGCTTCGTCCCCGTTGCGGCCATCTCGCTGATCATTCTTGTCATTTGGTATGCGATGACCGTTCCGATGAACGCGGTTGTGGCGGATTCCAAGATCGCGGCCGCGGGTGGCGGACTCGCCAACACCATTGAAGTGTCATGGTCTCTCGCCCGGCCGGTGCTGCCGGCGCCGCATCAGGTGGCGATCGAATTCTGGAACACGGTGTTCGGCGTAGCGCCCTGGAAGGTGAAGTCGTTGGTTTATCACGCGTGGGTTACGCTCTCCTCGACGCTTCTGGGGTTTGTGTTGGGCACGCTGCTAGGCATCGTGCTTGCGGTGGCGATCGTGCATGTGCGCTCGCTGCAGAAAAGCCTGCTGCCGTGGATCATCGCGTCGCAAACCGTTCCGATCCTCGCCATCGCCCCGATGGTTATCGTGGTGCTGGGATCGGTCGGCTTGACCGGGCTTCTGCCGAAATCCTTGATCTCGATGTATCTCTGTTTCTTTCCCGTCACGATCGGCATGGTGAAAGGGCTGAACTCGCCCGAGCCCATGCAACTCGATCTCATGCGCACATATCATGCGAGTGCGTGGGATGTGCTGCGCAAGCTCCGGCTTCCGGCTTCGGTGCCGTTTCTTTTTGCTTCGCTCAAGGTTGCAATCGCCATTGCGCTGGTTGGCGCGATCGTGGGCGAGCTGCCGACCGGCGCCATTGCCGGGATCGGGGCACGCTTGCTCAACGGCTCCTACTACGGCCAGACAATTCAAATCTGGGCCGCCCTCTTCGCCGCCGCTTTCATGGCGGCAACGCTGGTGTGGTTCGTTGGCGTTGCCGACCGTGTCACGGCACGCTTGATGGGAGCGCGGCCATGATCCTCACCCGGGCTCCGTTGTGGCGCATCTATGCCGGGTTTGCCGTGCTGCTCGTGGCATTCTGGTTGCTTGCTTCGAAGACAAATTATCCGGTGGGCGCGGGTTTCTGGCTCTTGGTGATGGCGCTGTGGGCCGTGGCGTGGTTCATCAATATGCGGCTCGCAAACTCAGAGCCCGGCAGCGGAGTGCTGAAGCGTTTCAATGCGATTGCGGTTCCAGCGCTCTTTGGCGTGACGCTCTTGTTTCTCTGGGAGTTTGTGGTGAAGGGCTTCGGCGTGCCGCTGGTGCTCTTGCCCGCGCCCTCCGACATCTGGGCGAAGCTCATCACCTCGCTCCCGATCCTGCGCGACGATTTCGTGCAGACATTCTTGCGCGCCGTGTTGCCGGGCTGGGCAGTTGGATCGCTCGCCGGGTTTATCACCGCCATCTTGTGCGACCGGGTGCCGTTCCTGAAGCAGGGCCTGCTTCCGCTTGGCAATCTCGTCGCCGCGCTGCCGATGGTTGGCGTCGCGCCCATCATGGTGATGTGGTTTGGCTTCGACTGGCAATCGAAATTCGCCGTCGTCGTCATCATGACGTTCTTTCCAATGCTGGTGAATGCCGTAACGGGACTTCAGGCGGCGGGGCATCTCGAGCGGGACCTGATGCATTCTTATGGCGCGAGCTGGTTCGGCGCGCTCTTGAAGCTGCGGCTTCCCGCCGCCATGCCTTTCGTTTTCAACGCGCTCAAGATCAACTCGACTCTAGCGTTGATCGGCGCGATTGTGGCGGAGTTTTTCGGAACGCCCATCGTCGGCATGGGCTTCCGAATCTCGACCGAGGTCGGACGTCTTGGCCTCGAAATGGTTTGGGCCGAAATCGCGATGGCTGCTATCGCGGGATCGGCCTTTTACGGCGCGATCGCCCTCATCGAGCGGGCGGTCACATTTTGGCATCCGTCCTTCCGGGCAAGACCCGGCAGGGCTTAACAGGGAGAAAGGAAAAACTCGCATGAAAAAATTTCTTTTGGCGGCGGCAGCCGCGGGCGCGCTTATCGCCACATCGGGAGCGGCGATGGCGGAAGCCGTCAAGCTGCAGCTCAAATGGGTGACCCAGGCGCAATTCGCCGGCTATTACGTAGCCGCCGCGAAGGGCTACTACAAGGACGCAGGCCTCGACGTCACCATCCTGCCGGGCGGCCCCGACATCAATCCGCAGCAGGTGCTGGCCGGCGGCGGCGCTGACGTCGTCATCGACTGGATGCCGTCGGCGCTGGCAACACGCGAGAAGGGCTCGCCCGTCGTCAACATCGCGCAGCCATTCAAGAAGTCCGGCATGATGCTGACCTGCCGCGCCGAGACCGGCATCAAGGCTCCCGGCCGACTTCAAGGGCAAGACGCTGGGCGTGTGGTTCTTCGGCAACGAGTATCCGTTCCTGTCGTGGATGAGCCAGCTCGGCATCTCGACGCAAGGCGGCGGCGATGGCGTCAATGTCATTAAGCAGGGCTTCAACGTCGATCCGCTGATCCAGAAGCAGGCCGACTGCATCTCGACCATGACCTACAACGAATACTGGCAGGTGATCGACGCGGGCATCGCGGCCGACCAACTCGTCGTCTTCAAGTATGAGGACAATGGAGTGGCCACGCTGGAGGACGGGCTCTATGTGCTGGAAGACAAGCTCAAGGATCCGGCTTTCGTCGAGACCATGGCGAAGTTCGTCGCTGCCTCGATGAAGGGGTGGGACTATGCCCGCGCCAATGGCGACGAAGCGGCCCAGATCGTCCTCGACAACGACGCAACCGGCGCCCAGACCATCGAGCACCAGAAGCGCATGATGGGCGAGATCAACAAGCTGACCGAAGGCTCCGACGGCACCCTCGACACAGCCGCCGCCGACCGCACGGTGGAGACGCTGATGAAGGGCGGCTCCGATCCGGTCATCACCAAGAAGCCGGAGGGCGCGTGGTCGAGCGCGGTGATGGATAAGGTGAAGGGGATGTAGGCTCCAAGACGGCACGCCGGAAGCGAAGGCCGGACGGTGTCCGGCCCTCCTTGGTCTGAGAACACTATTGCTTCTGGAAAATGATCTTGCCGCGCTGGTTCAACATCAGCTGCTCGCCGGTTGCCGGGTGAAAGTAGCCTTCGACGCGGAGGCCATCGGGAGTCGTTCCATACACCTCCCAGCAGCCGCCATCGGGCTTCATCCGGCGCACCTCCCGCCAGCCGGCATCGGTGAGTTGCTTCGTCAGTTGCTCTTCGGTGAGCCATTTCTCTTGCGCCACGGACTCGCAGGTGTAGAGGCCAGTGGCGTCCGCGGCCTGGGGAAAGGCGGCAAGCAGAACAACAGTCAGCAGGCGTTTCATGGGTCGGTCTCCATATCAGTGGTTGAAGGAGCGGGCCGGATACGCCGGCCGAGGAACGTGCGCCAGATGCGATAGACCTCGAGCAAGGCCAGGGGCACGAAGTGGACAAGGGCTGCGCCGGCATTGTTGTGCACAAAATCCAATGCACCAGCGTGGCGATGGCGGCGACATAGACAAGCCGCTGCAACAGCCCCCAGCTCTGCCCGAGCAGGCGGACCGACCAGTCATTGGAGGTCAGTGCAAGCGGCACGAAGACCAGCATGGCGAGCCACCCGGTCCAGATGCCGATCGCCCAGAATTCGCCGAGCATGGCGGTGAGGCTGCCGATATCGAGGATATAGAGAAGCGTGTGGAAAGCGGCATAACCGAAGGCTGCGACGCCAAAATAGCGCCGCCGCGCCAGGAGCCAGCGCACGAATGTGGAGCTTGGAAACAGCATCCGAAGCGGGTTCAGCGCCATGGCGATGATCATGAATCGCGCCGCGAATTCGCCGGTTGGATGCAGCAGGAACTCGCTTGCCGGCCGCCCTTCGGCTTCCACAGTCCCGCTGACCAAGGACGCAATCATGGGCAAGCCCGGCAAGGCCAAGACAAGCCACAGCACATATCGCGAATTCAGTATGGCAGCCACGAATTTCTCCCGGATTCCTGGATAAGACGGAGAAGAACGGAAATTCCGTCACACTAATTCATCCCGCCCTTATTTCTGCCAGGATAACTCCCGCGCGTGAACTCCAAAGGCAAGGGGGCATTTGCGGCGGGGCAGCGTTTCTGAGAGTGTCCAGCGATTGGCGTATCGTGGTACGATGCCGCCGTTTGCCAACGCCCGGAGGTTCCATGCCGGAAAAATTCGACGTGATTGTCATTGGAGCCGGTCAATCCGGCCCGTCGCTGGTCGAGCGCTGCGCCCAGGAAGGCCTGCGCGTGGCCATGATCGAGCGCAAGTTTTTTGGCGGCACATGCGTCAATACCGGTTGCGTTCCGACCAAAACATATGTGGCCAGCGCCTATGTCGCGCATATGGCGAGGCGCGCAGCCGAATACGGAGTCGACACCGGTGGACCGGTCATCGTCGACATGAAGCGGGTCAAAGCCCGCAAGGATCAGATCATCGAGAAGTCGCGCAGCGGCGTCAGGCGCTGGATGGAGACGATGAAGAACGTAACCGTCTTCCACGATCACGCGCGTTTCGTTGGCGCGAATAAGGTGACGGTGGCCGGCAAACGTCTTGAAGCCGGCAAGATCATCGTCAACACCGGCGGCCGCGCAACAATTCCCGATATGCCCGGCCTCGACGGCGTCTCCTATTTCACCAACAGCACGCTGCTCGACTCCGAAATTCTGCCTGATCATCTCTTGATCGTCGGCGGCAGCTATATCGGATTGGAATTCGCGCAAGCCTACCGCCGCTTCGGGGCAAAGGTAACTGTGGTCGAGATGTCGGACCGTTTGATCGGAAGGGAAGACGCTGACGTTTCCAATGCCGTCAAATCCATTCTCGAGGGCGAGGGCATCGAAATCCGCCTCAATGCCAAGTGCCTGGCTGTCGAAAAGGATGGCGACGGTGTGGCGATGAATCTCGGCTGCAGCGAGGGTGCGCCGCGGGTGAGCGGAAGCCACCTGCTGTTGGCGGTGGGGCGGCGGCCCAACACAGACGATCTGGGTCTCGACGAGGCGGGGATCGAAACTGATGAGCGCGGATACATCACGGTCGACGATCAGTGCCGCACAAATGTCGGCGGCATCTGGGCGATCGGTGACGTCAACGGGCGCGGGGCGTTCACGCACACGTCCTACAACGATTTCGAAATCGTCGCGGCCAATCTCTTCGACAACGATCCCCGCCGAATTTCGGATCGCATCTCCTGCTACGGCCTGTTCATCGATCCGCCATTGGGCCGCGTTGGTTTGAGCGATGCGCAAGTGAAGGAGAAGGGCATCAAGGCGCTCACCGCCAAGCGGATGATGACTTCGATCGGCCGGGCGCGGGAGCGCGGCGAGACGCTTGGTTTCATGAAGATCACGGTGGACGCGGCGAACAAGAAGATTCTGGGCGCGGCATTGCTGGGTCTCAACGGCGATGAAGTGGTGCACGCGGTTCTCGATGTGATGGCGGCGGGCCTGCCCTACACGGCGATCTCGCGCACCATGCATATTCACCCGACGGTGGCGGAATATCTGCCGACGCTGCTTGGCGAGCTGAAGCCGCTCGAGTAAAACCAAGCCCTAAAACACGTCCTGCTTCGCCCGCGACAGGAAGAAGCCATGGCCCGCGGCATTGCGGCAGGTCATGCCGGTTTGCATCGATGAGCAGCGAATGCCGCCCCGTTCCCATGTCGTATCATAGGGAAGGGTTTTCGCATCGGGTGTTGCGACCGTATCGCCATGGCAGATCATGATGCCGCTTGTGCCATCGGCGGCGATGCCGAAGGCGCCACCCCAATCGAGTTCGCAATCGGCAGGCCGTGGCTCGGCCGTGGGTGTGTAGTTCCGGATATCGCAACGGAGCTGCGGCGTGCCGTCGAAATCGTCATAACCGCAGAATATGTTTCCCGAGGGTGTTTTGAAAGAGAAGCTTTCCGCATGAACCTTCGCGCTGCCTGCCGAAACAAAGACGCAGACGAAAACGGTGCGCAAGAAAGTCGGGAGCAGCATAGTGGCCTCCGTGGCGGGAGCCTGGATTTATCGAGCCTCCCGCTTGAAGGCGCCACCCAAAAGTGATAAGTAGTGAATTCACTACTTTTGAGTTTCGCCATGAAAATGATCACTGCCACCGAGGCAAACAGGGACTTCTCGAAGCTGCTCGACCGTGTCGCCGAGGGCGAGGCGATTGGCATCACCAAACACGGCAAGATCGTCGCCACGCTCCGCCCGGCGCAAGAAACGTCGGCACATCGGGAAGAGCTGAAGCGTCAGCATATTTCGGAACTACGCGCGCGCAAGCCTTTTGCCCACGTTACATCCCGCGGCACGCGCGACGAGCTCTACGAAGATTGACGTGCGGGCGGCGCTCGACAGCAACTTCATCATCTATGCGGAGGACATGTTCGCCGATGCCCGCCGGGAGCAGGCTCTTCAGCTGCTGGAACGGATTCCGGCGGAGCTCATTGTCATTCCCGTTCAGGCTGCTGGCGAGGTTTTCAACTGGCTGATCCGCAAGGGCAAGGTGCCAAAGGCGCTCGCAGGGGAGCGGACCGTGGTGTGGATCGAGCGCTATCGATCGCAGCCCACAACGGCAGATGTGCTGAAGGCGGCGCGCGAACTCGTGGGCCAACATGACTTCCAGGTTTGGGATGCTGTTGTTCTCGCTTCGGCAGCGGAAGCCGGTGCGGGCTGCCTGCTTTCCGAAGACATGCAGGACGGATTCAAATGGCGGGGCGTCACCGTCGTAAATCCGTTTCTGGACAAACCCTCGCCGATTATCTCAAATTTGGTGAAACAATAGGAGCCCTTTCATGCCCACAACCCTCATCCGCGGCGGAACCGCCGTCAACCATGATCACTCGCAGCGCGCCGACGTCCTCATTGAGGACGGCAAGATCGTCGCGGTCGGCGAGAAGCTTTCGGGCAGCGAAACCATCGATGCCGGTGGCTGCTACGTGATGCCGGGCGGTATCGATCCGCACACCCACATGGAACTCATGTTCATGGGGCAGGTGTCGGCGGATGACTTCGAATGGGGCACCAAGGCGGCGCTCTCCGGCGGCACTACGATGATCGTAGACTTCTGCATTCCCGCTCCCGGCGAGTCGATGCTCAAGGCCTATCAGGCCTGGCGCCACAAGGCGGAGAAGGCGGCTTCCGACTATTCCTTCCACATGGCCGTCACCCAATGGTCGCCAATGATCCATGACGAGATGGAGACCGTGGTCAAGACCTACGGCATCAACACCTTCAAGCATTTCATGGCTTACAAGGGCGCGCTCATGGTCAATGACGATGAGCTCTACAACTCTTTCAAGCGTTGCGCGCAGCTCGGCGCTCTGCCGCTGGTTCATGCCGAGAACGGCGATGTGGTGGCGCGCATGCAGGCCGATCTGCTCGCACGTGGCGTCACCGGACCCGAGGGCCATAGTTATTCGCGCCCGCCTGAAGTGGAAGGCGAAGCCGCTAACCGTGCCATCATGATCGCCGACATGGCGGGCTGCCCGCTCTACATCGTGCATGTGAGTTGCGAACAAACGCACAGCGCGATACGCCGCGCCAAACAAGCGGGCCAGCGCGTGTGGGGCGAGCCGCTCGTGCAATATCTCGTGCTCGACGACAGCGAATACCAAAACAAGGATTGGGATTATGCGGCGGGGCGCGTGATGTCGCCGCCGTTCCGCAACAAGAAGCATCAGGACTCGCTTTGGGCTGGCCTGCAATCGGGCACGCTCAGCGTGGTGGCGACCGACCACTGTTCCTTTACCGTGAAACAGAAGCGCATGGGAGCAAACGATTTCACCAAGATCCCGAACGGCACCGGCGGCCTCGAGGACCGCATGCCGGTGTTGTGGAACGCCGGCGTCAACAGCGGGCGTTTGACAAAGGAAGAGTTCGTCGCCGCGACATCCACCAACATCGCCCGCATTCTCAACATGTATCCGAAGAAGGGCGCGGTACGCGTGGGCTCGGACGCCGACATCGTGATCTGGGATCCGAAGGCGACAAAGACGATCACGGCGAAGAAGCAAATTTCGCGGATCGAATACAACGTGTTCGAGGGCTACACCTGCACGGGCGCTCCAAAGACGGTCCTCTCGCGCGGGCGCGTGGCCTGGGAACAGGGCGACATGCGGGCCAAGCCTGGCGACGGCGATTTCGTCGCCCGTCCCGCCAATGCACCGGTTCACGTAGCGAATGCGATCTGGAAAGGTGTCACGCAGCCGAAGGGCGTGAAGCGGCTGGAGGTGACGCCTTGATTCGCGAAGCGCAAGGCGCGGTCGCCATCATGAAGCGTCAGCCAAACACGGTCTCCCATCTCGAGGAGCTTGGCATTCACGACGAGGGCCTGCGGCAATTGCAGGAGCTGGTAGCGCAAGAGATCGAGTCGATCTATGCTTCGAACGAGAAGGTGTGATTCCTTGAGACGGCATCGTATATTTTGGATGGCGATCTTCGGAGCGGCAATGCTGTTGCCTCCGGCGCATTTCGCCGCGGCGACGGGAAGTCAGGTGGCGTGTCTCAGAATGTATGGCGGAGGATTTGTTCCAAATCCCATTTGCTACAAATCGAAAGCGGCGTGCGAGAGCGTCAAGAGGCAGCTCGTCGCGATGTGGCGCAAGAAGAAAGCGGGCGTCAAAGGCACCTGCACAGTGGAGAAGAAGCGCAACTCGTGAGACCGGCCATTTTTTGGCTGCTGCCCGCAGCGTTCACCCTAAAGTGAAACACGGCCGAAGCGCTTTGATGTGTCATTCGATATTGGTTTGCCGGAACATGTGGCGTAATGTCCGTTTCTTGAACTTAATTCCGGCGCTGGTTTCCTATAGACCACTCCCGAAGAAGCGGGCTGCGTGGTACACGCCCGGGCCAATAACCACAAGGTACGACACATGATTGTTCAATATGGAAAGCGCCGTATGCAGGTGACCGGCATGCATTCCGGCGCGGGTCAACTCCAGCCTGCCGGCAGGATTGCAGCACTTGCTGCCGTTGCGTTGAGCGGTCTGGCATTCCAAGCCACGGGAGCTTCCGCTAAACCCATTTGCGGAATCGAATACGAGTCGCCTTCGCAGGTGCAGGAAAAGGTGGAACTCGAAAAGGGGCTCACCGGCAATACCAGCGATCCAAACTTCGTCATCTACTATGACGGCAACGAGAATCTCTCATGGGCTTTCTCGACGGCCGCCAATCCGGTGCATCCCGCCGTCGTTTGCAGGCGCATGGAGCAAAAAGAAGGGAAATTCGACATCGTGATGGACATCAGGTGCAATGCGGCGAAGCTGCTTTGCGACGAGCTGTACGAAAATTTTACCGCGCTCAACCGGATCACCGAAAAGAAGCTGAATTCGAGCCAGCCACCGCAATAGGCAACTCGTTCGATATTCCGGGGCAGATCTCAGCATAGCATCCCATCCTTTGCGCACTTGAGGCGTGGGGCGGACCAAGGCGGGTAGAGCGGCGTCAGTCAGCACATTGAGTTGGGTCCCAAACTTGCCTAACCTTCCCTCGTGTCTCAATCGCTCTCCCCATGCGCCTGACCAAATCCCTTGCCGCATTGTGTCATCGCGAGGTGCCGGAGCCATCGCCTGATCCGCGTTATGACTATTTCACCGATAAGGATTATGTCCGCGCCATTGACCGCATTCTTGCGGACAAACCAGAAGGGCCATTGTGGCTCTTTGCCTATGGTTCGCTGATCTGGAAGCCGGAGGTTCCCCACAGCGAAATCCGCCGCGCGACTGCGTCTGGCTGGCAGCGCGCCTTTTCGCTGAAACTTGAATCCTATCGCGGAACGCCTGAGCAGCCAGGTTACATGATGTGCCTCGACCGGGGTGGGGGTTGCGAAGGTGCCGTGCTGCGGCTTGAGGATGACGATCTCCCCGGCCAGATCGGCAAACTTCTCCGGCGCGAAATCGGCAACAACGAGGCGCTCGACGCCGTGCGCTGGATCGCGGCCGAAACGGCCGAGGGGCCGGTATCGGCGCTTGCCTTTTATGCCCATCCGCATCTTCTCGACTACTATCAGGAGAACCGGCCGCTGCCCGAGGTCGCCCATGGCCTTGCCCGCGCCTGCGGCCACTGGGGCTCGGGTGCCGAATATCTCCACAATACAATTTCCCATCTTGAGGAACTCGGCATTCACGACGAGGGACTGTGGCAGCTTCAGGAGCTTGTGGCGCGGGAGATCGAGTCGCTCTATCGTTGCGGCGCGAAGGAGTGAGCCATGGCCTTCTCCGGTTTTCCGGCGGATACGTTTCGATTTCTTTCAGGCCTTGCCGCCAACAACAGCAAAGCCTGGTTTGACGCTCATCGCGCCGACTACGAGGCTTTCACTTGGCTCCCGCGAAAGCCTTCGTCGAAGCGATCGGGCCCAAACTTAAGGCCATCTCGAAAACGCTGAACGCCGAGCCCCACGTCAACGGCTCGATTTTTCGCCTCAATCGCGACGTGCGGTTTTCGAAGGACAAGAGCCCCTACAAGACAACGCTCGACCTTTGGTTCTGGGAAGGAAGCGAGCGAAGCTGGGAAACGCCTGGCTATTTCCTGCGGCTCATGCCGAAGACGTTCATCGCGGGCATTTGTGGAGACATGCGCGGAGATTTTCCGCCGCGCCGCGCCGATCCCAAACTGGCTGCTCAAGCATGTGGTGAAAGCCTGATGAGCCATGCCAGTGACAGCAAGATCGCGCGCCGCGGCGCACGCGGAATGGGCGCTTCCTCACATGGTGAACTGATAGGTCGCCGGTTCGTAATGATAGTGCACTTGCGGATGCATGTGCTTCTCCACGAAGCCCACCGCCGGAAATGGCATGTGATAGCTCGAGAACGGAATCTTGTCGGTGGCCAGCATGTCGAGCATCCTGGTGCGCGTCGCGATGGCTTGCTCCTTGTCCATGTCGAAGAGCACGTGCCATTGCGGGCGCTCCATGGAGAGAACGGCGTGATTGCAGAAATCGCCGCCGATTATCATTTGCTTGCCGTCGCTTTCGAGCCGCCACGACATATGCCCAGGCGTATGGCCGTGGGTCTCGATCGCGGTGATGCCCGAAACCGCCGCGCCTTCACCCTTGACGAAGGTCGTCTTGGCGGCAAGCGGCGTCAGCTTGGTCTTGGTGAGCTGGTAGAAATCCTTGGTGCCGCCCGCATCCTGTGCCGGGTTCGACCAGAAGTTATACTCCGTCTCGCCCACCACGTAGCGGGCGTTCGGAAACACCGGTTTGTCGCCATCCATGAGCCCGCCCATGTGGTCCGGGTGGCAATGGGTGACGATCACCACGTCGATCTGATCCGCGGTGTAACCCGCCGCCGCGAGGCTTCCCGCGAGGCCGCCGCGGCCCGGATTGCCCGAGCCCCAGCCTGTATCGAAAAGAACCAGCTCGTTCCCCGTGTTCACAATCACCGGCGTGAAGGTAATGGTGTGCTTGTCGGCCGGGAGATAATAACGGGTGGCGAGCTTCGCCACTGTCTCCACCGTCTGGTTCTCGCCAAAAACCTGCTGCGGATTGTCGAGAGTCACCTGCCCATCCCTGATGGCGGTAAGCTCGAAACTGCCGAATTTGTAGCGGTGAACGCTGGCCGGCATGGCGCCCAGCATGGGCGCCTTGGCCATGGCCAGGCCGGGAATCGCCGTTGCGGCGCCAAGCGCCGCGGTTGTTGCAAGGAAATGTCGACGCGAAATCATTTGGGTACCCCACTCACAGTTTGAATTGCCGCAACGGGACAGTTTTGGCCGTTTGAAACCTGAATGCAAGTCTTGTGCAAGTAGAGCCGAAGAGAAGGATCAGCGGGGCTTCAGCGTTTCGAGATAGGCGACAATGTCACCGATCTCTTCCGGCTCGAAGATGAACTCCGGCATGCCGTCGTGGCCAGTGACGATGCCCTCGGCGAGGGATTCCGTCAGATTTTCGGGCGGATAGCGCGTCACCACTTCGCGGAAGGGCGGCGCCTTGGCGAGCGGGCTATCGCCCGTGACGGCAATGGCGTGACACGAGCCGCACTCCTTTTCGAGAATGGCGCGGCCGGCGGCGTCATCGGCCTGAACCGTACCCGTCATGAGGAGCAGGAACAACAGACTGGCAATCGCCATCCTCATTGCAATTCCTTCGCCTTGCCGAACTGCATGATGTAGGCGGCAAGCGCCTTTGCCTGTTCGGCGTTCATATCCCAATCCGGCATTGCGGGATGCGCCACCACGATGCCGTCGTTGAAGGCATCCTCCAGTTCACCTTGCTCGTAGTTCACGTGAATGGCGCGGAACGGCGGCGCCTCCTTGAACGGGCTTTCTCCGGTTGATCCGATCGCATGGCAACTGGCGCAGTTGAGTTCGGCCAGCGCCCGGCCGGTGGCGATGTCGTCTTCAATGTCCGCCAGCGCGGGCCATGCGGCGGCGGTCATGAGCAGAATCGCGAGTTTCAAACGCATGAGGCATGATCGGGCGTCTTGCATGTCCCTACCTTGATGCAGGTCAAACGCGCTTGCCGGGCGGCCGGGCTTGCTGTTCACTGGCGGCATTGATGGGAGGACGCTCGATGGAATACCGCACGCTTGGCCGCTCCGGCCTCAAGGTTTCGCTGCATTCGCTGGGCACGATGAACTTCGCCGGCGAAGGATTCTTCGGCATGGCGGGGAGCGTGCCGCTCAAGGACGCCACCCGGCTTGTCGACGTCGCGCTCGACGAAGGCGTCAATCTGATCGATACGTCGAACGCCTACACCGCGGGAAAATCCGAAGAAACAGTTGGCGAGATTCTGAAAGGCCGCTCGGACCAAATACTTGTCGGCACCAAGGTGCGCTTCGCCATGGGCAAGGGGCCGAACGAGCAGGGGCTGTCGCGCTTTCACATTGTTCACGAATGCGAGGCGAGCCTCAAGCGGCTCAAGCGCGACCGGATCGATATCTACTACCTCCACGAATGGGATGGAAAGACCCCTGCGGAAGAAATGATGACGGCGCTCGACATCCTCGTGAAGCAGGGCAAGGTGCGCTACATCGCGTGCTCGAACTTCTCGGGCTGGCACATCATGAAGTGCCTGATGGCCGCGGAGCGGAACAATCTCGAACGCTTCGTGTGCCAGCAGATTCACTACACCATCGAAGCGCGCGACGCGGAGTATGAGCTTCTGCCCATCGCTATCGATCAAGGTGTGGGCGTTCAGGTGTGGAGCCCGATTGCGGGCGGGCTGCTGTCGGGCAAATTCCGCAAGGATAAACCACCGCCGCAGATATCGCGCCACACCGCCGGCTGGGGCGAGCCGCCGATTAGAGACGAAGCGCGGCTCTACCGCATCATCGACGCGCTGGTGAAGGTAGGCGACGCACGCGGTGTCTCCGCGGCGCAGATCGCACTTGCGTGGCTTGCGCGCAGGCCCGGCGTTTCCTCGATCATCGTCGGCGCACGCACGGAAGCGCAACTCAAGGACAATCTCGCAGCAGCTTCATTGGCGTTGAGCGAAGAGGAGCGCAAGTCGCTCGATGACGTGAGCCTCTTGCCGCTCATCTATCCCTATTGGCATCAGTGCAATTCGGCGGGCGACCGCTTAGGCCCCGCCGATCTGGCGCTTCATGCGCCGCATCTCGCCATCAGGCAGCCGAGGATGTAGGCCGGCTAGCCCGGTCCATTCTTCCTGCGTACGCGGCGCACGATCGTTGCTACGATCAGCGCACAGACGATCACCGTTCCCGCCTTGAACCATTTCCCGGCGGGCCGGTCTTCGAGGCCGAAGGGTCCGGACGCGTAGAATACAAGCTGCGCCACGTAATATGTGATGGCGGCGATCGACAAGCCTTCCACGGTCTGCTGCAGGCGAAGCTGCATCTTGGTGCGCTCGTTCATGCCGCGGAGCAAATCGGCGTTCTGTTCCTCCAACTCGATGTCGACCCGTGTGCGCAGCAGGTTCGCCGCGCGCGAGAGCTTGTCGGAAAGTTTCTCCTGCCGGTCCTCGACGGAGGTGCAGGTCCTGACCGCCGGCGCCAGGCGGCGCTCCATGAAGCCGGAAAGGGTTTGCAGCCCACTCACCGGAACTTCCTTCAGGTCTTCGATCCGTGCACGGACGATCTGGTAATAGGCCCAGGTGGCGCCGAAGCGGAACTGCGCGCGCGACGCCGCGGCCTCGAGTTCTCCCGCAAGCTCCATAAGCCTCGCGAGCAGTGGCCGGTTGGCATCGAGACCGGACGCCACCGTCATCTCGGTGGTGATGGCGGCAAGGCGCTGTTCGAAATCGCGGATCGCCGGCTGCAAGGTTTGCGCGGTTGGGAGGCCAAGCAGGCAAAGCGAGCGATAGGTCTCGAGTTCGAGAAGTTGCAGCACCAGCGCGCCCGCCTGCAGCGGCGACAGCTTGTTGCCGAGCAGGAGGATGCGCACGAAACCATCGGCCGTCACGTGGAAATCGGTGGCGGCCACTGCCTTTCCTTCGATCGTGCGGCAGGCGGCGAGGCTTGTGGCGTCGAAGGCGGATTGCCAGTTTTTCTGGTTGCGTTCGTTGGCGTAGAAGAGATCGACGGAAACGAGATGCGGCCCTGGCTGCGGCAGGTCTCGCATCCTTTGCATGTAAATCGTGGCGGGCGTTTCGAACGGCGTGCGGTCGGCGCTTGGAAACCCCCAGCTATAGGTGGTGAATTCCGCATGCTGCTCCCAGCGCAGCGCGCAATCGGCGAGATCGATGCGGTGATGCTTGGCGCCGGAAGCGGGACCTCTTTGCCCTCGCGCTTCGCAGAACGCCGCGAACGCCGTGCGATCCGCGACGGCATGTTCGGCGTCGGTCAGAAATGCGAAATGAATGACGCGGCGCGGCGCTTCGATGGCCGAGAATGGTCTTGCGTGCACTTCGCCGAGAACAGCACTGCGCAGGGGATGAGGTTCGAATTGCATCAAGGGAAGCTAGCAGGGCAATCGCCAGCCGTCAGCCGATTCCATCAATTCCGCAATTTCGTCATCCGGACAAGCGGCTAGCTTCCTGGCAAGACCACGAGCCGCGGCTTGGGCGGAAGTGTTTCGGGCGAGACCACCAGCACCGGACTCTCGGCGAAAGTCACTTCGTAATCGGCGCGCGCGCGGTCGAGAAAACGGGCGAGCGTGTCCGGCCCGAAGTAGTGCATCGGAATCACGAGCCGCGCCTTCAAGTCCTTGAGCACCTGAAACATGTTGACCTGCGCCATGGTGTAACCGCCGTCGACGGGAACCATCACTACGTCGAGCCTTCCGATCCAACCCACATGGGCCGGTGAAAGCTCGTGATGCAAGTGGCCCAAGTGGCCGATGCAAAGCCCCGCCACTTCGAAGATGAAGATGGAGTTGCCATCGGGCACGCGGCCCAGATCGCTGCCACGGATGTCGGTCGTCACATTGCGGATCCTGACATCGCCCAATGCTAGGTCGTGCTGCACGGGGCCACCTCTGGGGTTCCATCCGCGAAGCACATGCTTGATCGCGGGATCGGGCGTGTCGGTGTAATGCGTGCGGTGGGCGCGGTTCATCGTCACCGCGTCGGGCATGATGCCGCCCGACCATCCTGCATAGTCCGTTGCGATCTTGATGCCGCCGGCACTTTCGATGACGAATGTGGAGTGGCCCACATAAGTGAGCTGCACCTCGTTGGTTGCAAGTGCGACGGGCGTGTAAGCGGCGCGCATCAAGGGCGGCGCGTTCATCGCCATCGCCAGACAATCGCTGGCCTGCACGGTGTCCTGCGCGCGCGCCACCGGCGCGGTCAGCAGAAGCAGAAGTACGAGAACAACTCGGCGCATGGACTGCCTCTTCGCTCGAATGTGGAGTTATGGTGGACTCATTGTGGCGAAAAGATGCGCGCTGACGCGCGCGTCAAAGCACGACGAAAAATTTTGCATCGAATCGAATATTTACCGTTGACTCGAATCAAACTCGTGGCAATGTCGAATGGTTAGTTGCAAGTTCGGGGAACCATCTTCTTGTAACTTTCTGCCGAAAATACCGGGACGGCGTAACCAGAGCTCTCGTCAGGAGAAACATGATGAGCCTGTTACGCGAACAAAATAAGCGTGCGCATATTGCGCTCAATCGTTTCGGATTGGGCGCCAAAGCAGGGGGAATAATCAGGATCCGTGCTGACGCCAAGGCCGCGCTTGTGGCCGAGCTCAACACGCCCAACATTGCCCTCATCACCGCCACTGGCCTGCCGACATACACGCAGGCTTGCCAAGCGGTGGAGTCCGATTTCGCCATC
>JAAURV010000028.1 GCA_012032065.1 Hyphomicrobiales bacterium | reverse complement strand
GTGGTCGAGCGATTCATCGAGTCGGGCAAGCCGTTCAGCAGCGCGGACATCGTGCGTGAGGCGCCAGGTGACGCGGCAGGCGGTGCACAAACACTTGAAGGAATCGGTGCGCACCGGCGCGTGTTGATCAGCGGCTACGCGCGCGCGCGGCGCTACACGAAGGTGATTCCGATTCGGCAGCGCGTCGAGGTCGCGGTCATAAATCCCCGGCAAAGTGAAATGCTGGCGAGAGGTGACTATCAACACGCAGCCCGCGGGCGGTATGAGAGGCTCGACCTGTCGGCGGTCTTTCGCATTGTCCATCACGAGCAGCGCGCGTTTGCCGTAGAGTAGCGAAATGTAAATCGCGCTCAAATCCTGTTCCGATTCGGGCAGCTTCGATGTCGGATGATAAGCGCGGATGACGTGCGCCATCGCTTCGGCCGTGGAGACCGGTTTCGGGCTGACGCCGCGCAGATCGAGGTAGAACTGCGCGTCGGGATAGCGCGCGGCGAGCAGCGACAGCGCCACGGCGCGCTCGGGGCCGACGATGAGTTCGCCATTCAAACCAACGCGGATTTCGCTGTCGCCGCCGAGACCTTCGGTTTTGACATCGACGGCGCGCACCATGGTGCGCCAGCCGGCGATCTCAGCCCCTGCTCCGCTACGAGCGGCCTGCCGCCGAGCAAGAGCCCGACGTCAGTCGTCGTGCCACCGATATCCGACATGACGAAATGGTCGAGCCCGGAGAGCCATTGTGCGCCAACAAGGCTTGCCGCTGGCCCGGATAAAACCGTTTCAATGGGATGCCGCGCGCGGCTTCGGCAATCGCGAGCGAGCCATCGCCCTTCACGATCATCAACGGACATGAAATAGCCAACCGGCCCATCGCGCGGCGGACGGAGCCGACGAGTTGCGAAATGCGCGAGACAAGTCTTGCATTCAAAACCGATGTCAGCGCGCGGCGCGGCGCATCGAGCGCGGAAGAAAGCTCGGTGGAGACTGTGACGGGCTTGCCGGTGAGCCGCACGATAAGGTCTCTGGCCCGATGCTCATGTGCCGGATTGCGGACGGCGAATGCGCCGGCCACTGCGAATGCCGTCGCCGCTGGCCCGCAAGCTGCGATTTGCCCTGCCAAAGCCACTTCATCGAGCGGCTCCTCTTCCTCGCCAGCGTGATTGTGCCCGCCCGCAATCCGCATCACCGGCATTCCGGGAAAGGACTTGGCCAGCCCCGCACGATCCGCCATCGACGGATCGAAACCGATCAACACGGCGGCAGCGGCACTGCCATGGCCTTCGACAACCGCATTGGTCGCGAGCGTCGTCGATACGGATATGAGGCCGATCTCGCTGCCCTTCCCGCCCGCTCTGGCGAGTGCTGCTTCCATCGCTTCCGCCACGCCGATTGAGAGATCGCCCTTCGTGGTCAGCGCCTTGGCCGAGGACACGACGCGATGCGCCGCGCGGTCGAGCACGACGGCATCGGTGTAGGTGCCGCCGGTATCGATGCCGATTGAATAGGGGGAATTCTGCGCCATGGACGCGCGGCTCTTCGCCGTCGCGCTTCAGATTGTCAAGCCGGTCAGCCGCTTCCCAGCCGCAGCATGTTTTCTTCGATCTCGGCGATGGAGCCCACGACGGCGGCCTTTTCCGCTTCAAGCTGCATGAGCTTGAGGCGCACCGAAAGCCGCTGGCTTGCAAAGTCTGGGCTGTCGACGGCCGCCAACTGAGCCTGAAGCGAGCGCGCTTCCTCGAGTGCGTTGTCGAGTTGCGCGCGGGATGCGGCCAATCCTGCTATGGCGCGTTCATGTGCCCGCCGCAGAGCTGCGATCTGCCAAAGCACCGCGCCTTCCTGATTGCGGATGGCGTCAAGCTTGGCTTCCCTGGCGCGTTCCTCGTGCGCAAATCGATTGGGCGCCAGGCGCCCAGTTTCATCGAGAAACTCACCTTCCCGCTCAAGCCATCGTCGAAACGCTCGATGCCGTCGCTGACATCGTTCTCGCTCCAGCCCGCATGCACCGAGACGTCCATCGAGTCGGCCGTGCGGATGCGGCTGCCGATATCGCTCAACTCCGACTCGGCTTGAAGCAGGTCCGAACCAAGCTGCGCCGCATCGCCTGCGGCTGAAGCTTCCGCGCCAAATCTGCGGTCGGCCTGCGAACGCGCTTCCGATCCTTCCGCCAGCAACTCGTTGACCTGCACCATGAACGCGGTTGCATTGTCGCGGTCAATGACGCCCGCGGCGATCTCGCGGTCAATCTCCGCACGCATCTCGGCGACTTCCTTGGCAAAGGAGCCGATACGCTCCGACTTTGCGCGATAGCCCGCCGCCGTCAGCCCTTGCGGTGAAATGAAGATCAGTTTCTGAAGCCCAAGCTCGGCGAGATGCCGCCTGCACCGCGCTTCCGCCGCTTGCTCGATCAGGTTCGCCTTGTGGAAACTCATCAAGCTGAGGCCGACATTCACATTCGCCTGGCCATCGTCGTCGACCGAACCGCCGAGCGAGGGCGAGCGCAGGATCGACGCTTCGGCGGCGGTATCTTCCTTCAGATACTCGCACCACGCCGACATGCCGAGCACTCCTCCGGCGGGCTTTATTTGCGGTTCTCGAGCCGCAGCGACGGGCGTCGGCTGCGCAACCACCGGAACCTCGGCGGGCCTGGGCACTTGTTGCACTGGCGTGATGCTGGCCGTGGTCACCAGGTCCGAAACCGAGATTTCTTCGCTCGCCGGAACCGGCGCAATTGCGGCAACGCCCGTGGCGGCCGGCGCCGGGCCGTTCGAAAGCAGCTTCGCGCCTCCCGAGCAGCCCGCCACGCCGAGCAGGCTCGAGAGCACCAGCAACGCTGCCTGGCGGCTAGAAGAAGAACGGAGGCCGTTCTGCATGTATGATCTCCTCCGACGCGGCGTCTGGATCGTCGAGTTGTGTCTCGACGAAGACGCCGCGGATCGGTTTTCCGAAGAAGGGATGGACGGCACTGACTTCGCCCGGGATCGGCTGCCCCACTTTGCCGGCTTCGTGGCAGAGCAGGATTGAGAGCGAGCAACTATAGAGCGGCGTGCCGGGTGCGAATGAGTGCGAGTTGGAATAGGGAACGAACACGACATCGATCCGCGAAGTGATGGCGCGGCCCAGCGGTGTGGCGAGCTGCTCGCCGATCTGCCATTCGATCAGCGCTTTGCTTTGCCCCAAAAGCTTCTGACGGCTTTGCGCCGAAGCAAGCTGCACCTGCGACTGGTCGAGCGCCGAGCGCGCATCGACAGCCTGCTTGGTGAGCAGCACGAGATCCGCCGACGAGCCCGTGATGGTCGAGAGCGGCGCGTCGCTTGCAAGCTGCGCGCTGAGCGACTTCAGCATTGCGATCATCGATTCGAAGTTCGCTGCCTCGTCGCGCGCTCTGTCCAGTTCGCCCGCGAGACCAGCGAGCCGCTGCTCGGCTTCGAGCGCGCCGAGCGTCCCGGCGCTATAGGACTTCCGGTTGATAAGACGCTTCGCGAAAAGTTCGTCCAGGTTCTCGGTAAGCACCCCGCTTTCGACGCTCTTGTCGAATGCCTTCTTGACTTTCTCGATGCGCTTGAGATTTACCTGGATGGTCTTGCGCGCCGCCTCGCGCGTGAGAACTTCCTGATCGATGGTGTTCGCGACATAAGAGATCAGCACCCGCGCGTCTTCGATCGCGCGCTCCGCCTTGGCGGCTTCGAGCTCCGCTTCGGACAGGCGCTGACCCACGAGATTGAGATTGACGCGGAGATCGGAGATCTCCCGCTCGGCCCTGACGACGAGTTCGTGACCTTTCGACAGCGTCACCGGCGCACCCCACCCGTCGGACACCAAGAAGTAGACGATCATCAATCCATAAAAGCAGAAGGCGGAGAACAGGACGCTCAGGAGAACGAAGGCCGAGTATTTGTAAAGCCCGGACACCGCCTTGAGCATCGAGGGGCCGAGCATCCATCCATTTGGTTTTTTCCTCGCTCCCGGAAACTTCCGGCGCGATCGCTTCCGGCGCCGGCAGGATCGGCGGCCTGCGCTTGGCTTCGTGAAGCGTGGTGGCTTTGATCAGATGGCTTGCCTTGAGCGGCAAGGTCAGAACCGAACGCACGCCACGCAGCCGCAGATACTTCTGCACATGCGCGGGCTGGGCGATCACCACGATGCGCGGCAACGGCTTGAGGCTCGCGAGCATCGCGATCAGCAATGCCGAAGCATTCTGCTCGTCGCCCTGATCGACGATCACCGCATCGAAGGCAACCCGCGTGACCAGCGCCAGCGCGTCAGCGACGCCGTTCGCCACCTTGAACTGGTGCTCGCTGCCGGACGACTTGAGCATCGCCTCGCTTTCGGCGGGCGATGTGCCGACATAGAGCACGCGCTTCGCATTGGGCGCGCTTAGCTCCAAGTTCAATGACGCCGCCGTCATGTGCTCTTAGGCCCTCGCCAGACGCGGTTTGGGCTTCCTGCCGTGGCCACGCGTTTCCCACGACGAAGCGCCAAGCGTTGCGATCGCAAGCGGCGTCAGCGTGATGTACATGACCGGGAATACGAAGGCCATCGCGAGGAACCAGATTCCGGATGTGCGCGCGAATTTGGGAAGCTTGCGCTTGTTGATGTCGTATGCGAGCGCGAACACCGTGACCAGCAGCGAATGCTCGAGCATCGGCAGCATGAAGCCGAGCCGGGAGAACTGGCTGGCCAGAAACAGCGGATAGAACAGCAGCAGCATCGCGATCGAGATATAGTGAACCAGCACCACCGGATGAAAACGGCTGAGCTGCGGAAGCGCCGTGATGAAGTCGATGGTGTTGGACCGCCGCCAGCGCAGCTGCTGGCTCACATAGTGATGCATCGTCACCGGCGCCTTGGTGAAGCAGCGCGCCGTGAAGCAAAGCCTCGTGCGGGCGCCGGATTCGACCAGCTTGCGGGTCAGGAACCGGTCTTCGCCGTATTTGATCTCGTCGCCCAGGAAACTGCGCTTGTCGAGATGGCGGTCGACATCGAGCAGAGCCTTGCGTGTGTAGAGCGTCAGGCAACCCGAAAGGCACATCACATGGCTGAAGGCATTTTCGAGGTTTTTCAGGAACTGATAGCCGATCCAGTATTTGACGGCTTGCATGCGCGTGAGCCAGTTGTCGTTCGCATTCGACACGAACACGCAGCCACCCACCGCGTCCGCGCGCGATTCGATCATATGCTTAACAAGTTCTTTAAGCGCGCTGCTTTCGACCACGACATCGGAATCGACGGAAAGGATAAGTTCGGTATCCGCCCGGAGCACGGCATTCTTGATGCCAAGCCGCTTGCCCATGTTGACCGGGTTCTGTTCGACCCGCATCCAAGGATGTTGTTCGACTACGGCCAGCAGATGATCATAGGTATCGTCCGTGGACTGATCGTCGACGAAGCCGATCTGCAGCTTGTCGCGCGGGTAGTCGATGGCGTCGAACGACGCCGCCGCGCGCCGCACATGCGCGCCTTCGTTGAAGACCGGAATGATGATGGTGACGCTCGGCCAATCGGCCGGTTCGCGGGCGTAGTCAGCCCTGCCGCGCCGGTCGGCGAGCCGCAGAATGGAACCGGCCACATACCGGTTCGCGAACACAATCAGGACGAGGATGGCGAACAGCCATTCGACGACGACCAGGGAAAGCATTACCGCACACGCACACACACTGCCCGCCTTGGGCAGGCGGACCGTCAAGAAAACTAGAGCGGATTGGTTTCCCCCGCGTTAACGGTCTGACGCTAGCTCCCTCCCGGGAAACCCCCGCTTAACCGCGTTGCCGGTTTACCATGAGTCTTTACCTAGCGATGAAGCTGCGCCGCTACTGTCCGCCGCAACCAGGGAAATGGGGTAGGCGATGAAAAGCGCATTGAATTTGCGCGCCGGAACGGGCGCGGAGAACTTTACCGATCATTTGAGGCTGCTGGACGACGAGCCGCCGTCCTTTCCAAATCCAGAAACAGCGCACGTCGCGGTTATTGGGCTGGGCTATGTGGGCCTTCCGCTTGCCGTCGGCTTCTCCGCCAATTCGCGCGCCATCGGTTTCGAAATCAATGTGCAGAAGGTCGAGGAACTGCGCGGCGGCGTCGATATGACCGGCGAAGTGACGCCGCAAGAGTTGAAGGGCGCGGACATCGAGTTCACCACCGATCCGCATCAGCTTAGCAACGCTGACGTGATCGTCGTTTGCGTGCCGACGCCGGTCAATTCGCATAACCGCCCGGACTACAGCCCCCTGCTCGCGGCGTCTCGCACCATTGGCTCCCACATCCGCAGGGGCACGGTCGTGGTGTTCGAGAGCACCGTCGATCCCGGCACCACGGAAGACAAGTGCCTGCCGATCATCGAACAGGTCTCGGGTTTCAAGGAAGGCATCGAATTCTTTCTCGGTTATTCGCCGGAACGGATCAATCCCGCGGACCCAACACGCAAGCTGCCCGACATCAAGAAGATCGTGGCCGGCTCGACGCCTGCGGTGGCGGACTTCCTCGAGAAGCTCTACTCGCGCGTCGTCAAGGCCGGGCTCTTCAAGGCCTCCTCGATCCGCGTCGCCGAAGCGGCGAAGATTCTGGAAAACACCCAGCGCGACGTCAACATCGCGCTGATGAACCAGATGATGGCGCTGTTCGACAAGATGGGCATTCAGGCAAGCGACGTGATCGCGGCCGCGGGCTCCAAGTGGAACTTCCATCACTACCGCCCCGGCCTGGTCGGCGGCCACTGCATCGCCGTCGATCCCTACTATCTGGTCGATGCCGGCCGCAGACTTGGGTTGCCATGGACCTGGTCGCTGCCGCGCGTGCCGTCAACGAGCAGACGCCGCAGTTCCTGGTCGAGAAACTCGAAGCGCTGTTCGCCGCGCGGAAGCAAAGCCTGCATGGCGTCAAGGTGCTCGTACTGGGCCGGAGCTTCAAGGAAGACTGCCCCGACACCCGCAACTCCAAGACCTTTCCGATGATGGACGGCCTTTGGGCAAGGGGCGCCGATGTGTTCAACTACGATCCCGTCGCCTTCGACGATCACTTCGAGGGCGGGCGCGGCACGACGATTGTCTCCGATCCGTTCGATGCCGGGCCCTACGACGCGATCATCATTACCCTCACCCACGGCGCCTTCCGGAACGAATTCGGCCCCAGGGAACTGCACAAGCTGTGCCCGAAGCATGCGCCGCTGATCGACATGCGCGGCAGTTTCGATTGCCCCGAGAACCGCGACTGGTTCCGCTACTGGCGGCCGTAACTCACGCCTTTCTTCGCCGCGACTTGGCGAAGGTGTCGAAGGCGACGGCGAGGACGATGATGACGCCGATGATGATCTGCTGGATGTAGGACGACACGTTCATCAACACGAGTCCGTTGAGCAGCACGCCGATCAACACCGTGCCGACGACCGTGCCGAAGATCGAGCCGACGCCGCCGAACAGGCTGGTGCCGCCGATGACGACCGAGGCGATGACGGTGAGTTCGTAGCCCGTGCCGGCGACGGCTTCGGCGGAATTGAGCCGTGCCGCCAGCACGAATGCGCCAAGCCCAGCGAAGAACCCCATGATCACATAGACGCTGCAGATGATGGCGTTGACATTGAGGCCCGAAAGCCTCGCGGCTTCGAGGTTGCCGCCGACCGCATAAACCTTGCGGCCATATCGCATGTGGCGCAGCACGATATGGGCGATCACGGCTGCGATAAGGAAGATGATCACCGGCACCGGCACCGGCCCGATTTTTTCCCTGCCCCCAGAACGTGAACGCTTTGTCGAATCCCGAAATCGGGCCGCCCGCGGCGAAGAGCAGCGCCGCTCCGCGGAACACCGACATGCCGCCCAGCGTAACCACGAATGGCGGCACCTTGAGTTTTGTAATTGCGAGGCCCTGCAGATATCCGCCAGCGAGACCCACAGCGATGGCGCCAAGCGCGGCGAGTTGCCAGCCATAGCCGATGGCTTCGTCGCCCACCGTAAATCGATCCTGCATGCCGCCCTTGGCGATCGCCGCGGCGACAAGGCCAGCGAATGCCAACAGCGAGCCGACGGAAAGATCGATGCCCGCGGTCAGGATGACGAAGGTCATGCCGATGGCGAGCAGGCCCGTGATCGACACCTGCCGCATGACGTTGAAGAGGTTGATCGATGAAAGAAAGCGCGGCTCCATGACGGCGAAGACGGCCATGAGCACGAGCAGAAAAATCAGCGGCGCAAACCGCGCCAGAAACGAGAAGGCATCGAAGTCGCCAGTCCTGCCCCTGAGTATTGTGTCGGTCATGCGTTTCCCCCGCCCCTATGCCGCGCGCTCGAGACCCACGGTCATCAGCGTCATGAGTTTTTCCTGATCCGCACCGGCACGCATGATTTCGCCCGTCACGCGCCCCTCTCGCATGGTCACGATGCGATCGGCAAGCGCCAGAATCTCCGGAAGCTCGGACGAAATCACGATGACGGCGATGCCCGCCTTCGCCATCTCGAACAGGAGATTGTGCACTTCCACTTTCGCGCCGACATCGATGCCGCGCGTCGGCTCGTCCACGATCAGAACCTTGGGGCGGAGCGCCAGCCAGCGCGCGAGAACGACTTTCTGCTGATTGCCGCCCGAAAGATTGCCCACAAGCTGATCGGGCGAGGCCATGCGGATGTTGAGCAGCTTGCGGTACTCCTCGACCAGCGCTTCTTCTTTCTTGCCGCTGATGAAATGACGGAACGCCGAGATGCGGTCTTGCGCCGCAATTGAAATGTTCGTGCGTATCGCGAGCGCCAGAAACAGCGCCTGCTGCTTGCGGTCCTCGGGGACAAGGCCGATTCCAAGCCTGATGGCATCCCTCGGCGAACGGATGCGCGCCTCGCGGCCATCGATGAAGACGCTGCCGCTGTCGAATGTGTCCGCGCCAAAAATCGCGCGCGCGGTTTCGGTGCGGCCCGCGCCGACAAGTCCGGCAACTCCCAGCACTTCGCCCTTGTGCACGGTGAAGGAGACATCGTGCAGCTCGATGGCGCTGGCATCGGAACTCTTGCGGCGGCGCGTAATCCTTGCCGCGGCGAGCGCCGGTTCCGCCGTGGCGAAACTCGCCTCCCGCGCCGCAAGCAGGCCCAGTTCGCGGCCAACCATCAAGCGGATGATCTTGTCGAGAGACGTCTCCCGCACATAACCGCTGCCCACGAACCTGCCATCGCGCAGCACCGTGTAGCGGTCCGCGATCTCGAAGACCTCTTCGAGCCGGTGGGTGACGAAGATCGTCGCGATGCCTTCGCGCTTGAGCGAGCGGATGATGTCGAACAGCTTCTCCACTTCCGCGCGGCTCAATGCGGAGGTCGGCTCGTCCATGACGATGAGCCGGGACTTCATTGACAGGGCGCGGGCGATCTCCACCATCTGCTGCTCGGCCACCGAGAGATCGCGGACCAGCGCGCGTGGACTCCGCTCAAGGCCGATGCGGCGCGACAGTTCGCTCGTCTGCTCTTCCATGTTCGAACGGCTGACGAAGAGCTTCGAGCCCGGCTCGCGGCCGATGAACACGTTCCCGGCAACAGTCATGTCGGGCGCGAGCGTGAACTCCTGATAGATCGTGACGATCCCGGCGGCCTGTGCGTCATGTGGCGAGGAGAAAGCCACTTGCTTGCCGTCAAACTCGATGGCGCCGGCATCGGGAGCCTGCGCTCCGGAGAGGATTTTCAGAAGCGTGGATTTTCCAGCGCCATTCTCGCCGAGGAAGGCGTGGATCTCCGCCTGGCCCACTTCGAAGTCGACGGTCTCAAGCGCGCGCACGCCGGGAAACGACTTCGATATCCCGGTCATGCGCAACAGGGGTGGCGGTGAAATGGTGTCTTTCATCGATCAATACCCCGGCCGGGCAAAACGCCCGGCCGGATGACTGTCTGGCGCTACTTCACCTCACCCAGGCGCTCGGCGGTGTTCAGATTGTCCTTGGTGATGGCGACCGGCGTGATCAGGTTCACCTGTTCGGCCGGCTTCTTCCCACTCTTGATGAAATCGAACAGAATCTGCACGCCCATGGAGCTTTGCTGTCCCGGGAACTGCTCGATGGTAGCGGTGAGCCCGCCATCGCGCACCTGGGCCAGCGCTTCCGGCAGCGCGTCGAAGCCGATGATGGTGATGCCGGTCAGATTGCGCGCCTTCACGGCTTCCATGGCGCCCAGAGCCATGTCGTCGTTGGCGGCAACGATGACTTTCGGCGCTTCCGCCATGCCGGCGAGCGCCGCCTCGGTCACCGCGAGCCCTTTGGCGCGGTCGAAGCCCGCCGTCTGCTCGAACACGATCTTGTACTTGTCGGCCATGCCGTCGAGCACGTTGTGCAGGCCCTTGTTGCGGTCGATGGCGGGCGACGCGCCGGATTGGCCTTGCAGGTTGATGATGGTCGCGCCATCGGGGAACATCTGCACGATCAGATTTCCCTGGGCTTCGCCGCCCTTCACGTTGTCGGCACCCACATGCGCGAGAATGCCCTCGACCTGGGCCACGCGCCTGTCGACGGTGACTACGGGCACGCCCGCTTCCACTGCCTGCTGCAAGGCCGGAGCCATAGCGTCCACTTCGTTGGGGCTGATGACGATGCCTTTGACGCCTTGGGTGATGGCGGCCTCGACATCGGCAGTCTGCTTCGGCGAAGACACCTGGCCGTCGCTTTCGATGACGCCAAGGCCCTGCTTGGTGGCTTCGGCCTTGAACGCGTTCATCATGTGAACGAAGAAGGGAAATGTCAGGCCGGGAACGGATGCGAGGATTTTGTCCTCCGCGAACGCCGGTGTTGCCGCGGCGATGCCAAGCACCGCGACAGTTGAAAGCACAAATCTTCTGGTGACGGATGTCATGGTGGATCCTCCCAAGGGTTTGTTTCGCCGCCGCCTGCGAGAATGCATGGCGCAAGCGCGCCGCGCAACCCGCCTGCCGCGCCGAGGCACGCATGTTGGAATTGCATTCCTGCAATTGAATGCAGCGCAGCATAGCGCCATATCAGGCATAGCCGGAAAAGGGGCCGGCCAAGCCGCCATGGGTTATCTCGAAATCGCACTTGTATTCATTCTGACGGCCATCAATGGCCTTCTGGCAATGTCCGAGCTTGCCATCGCATCGTCGCGAATTCCGCGTCTGCGCGCGCTTGCCGAGCAAGGCGCCAATGGCGCGCGCCGCGCCCTGGCGCTGGCGTCCGACCCTGGCAGATTTCTTTCGACGGTGCAGATCGGCATCACGCTGATCGGCATTTTGGCCGGTGCTGTCTCGGGTGCGGCACTCGGCGAGCGTGTGTCGAACTGGTTTTCGGGTCTTGGCTTTTCCGAGGCAGTTGCCGATGCGCTGGGATTTGGGCTGGTGATCGGCGGCATCACCTACCTCTCGCTGATCATCGGCGAACTGGTGCCGAAGCAGATCGCACTCAAAGATCCAGAACGGATTGCCTGCCTTGTCGCGCCCGCCATGACAATTCTGGCGAAGGTGGCAGCACCGGTGGTGTGGCTGCTCAGCCGGTCCGGACACTTGATTTTAAGGCTGCTTGGCCAGAGCGGCGCAAAGGATCAGAGCGTCACCGACGCTGAAATTCATTCCCTTATCGCCGAGGCCGAGGAGACCGGCGTGATCGAGCCGGAAGAACGGCGCATGATCGCGGGCGTCATGCGGCTGGGCGGCCGGCCCGTGCGCGCAGTCATGGTGCCGCGAGCCGATGTCCAGACTTTGGAGCTATCGGCGGACCTTGCCGAGGCGGGGCGTCTGATGAAGAAGTCCGGCCACAGCCGCTTCGTCGTCACCGGCGTCTCACAGGACGAAGTATTGGGCGTGATCCAGGCAAAGGATATCGCGGCGGCGCTGTTGTCGCGAAAGAAGCCCACGCTCAAGCAACTGCTTCGGCAAGCCCCGGTCATTCCCGACAAGGCGGACGCGTTGGAGGCGATGAAAACGCTAAAGGCGTCCGAGGTGCACATGGGCCTCGTCCATGACGAATACGGCCACTTCGAAGGCATCGTTACTTCGGCGGACATTCTCGAGGCGATTGCCGGCAGCTTCCGGCAGGAGGGCGCCGCTCATGAAGAGGAGGTAGCGGAACGTGACGACGGCTCGCTTCTGGTGGCGGGTTGGGCGCCGGTCGAACTTCTGACCGAGCGCCTGCGCATTCCCATTCCCGCCAAGCGCGACTATCAGACGGTGGCGGGATTCGTGATTGACATGATCGGAAGGATGCCGAAAACGGGCGACTCCGTTGAGCGTCACGGCCACCGCTTCGAGGTCGTCGACCTTGATGGCCGCCGCATCGACAAGGTCATGGTCTCGCGCGCGTCCCCCGCGACGCGCCGCGCGATTTAGCCTTGGTGGGCCCGCCAGGACTCGAACCTGGAACCAGACGGTTATGAGCCGTCAGCTCTAACCATTGAGCTACAGGCCCCCGAGGCGGCGCATGGCTACAGCAATTCGTTGAGCCATGCTATAGGCTCCCCGCATGCTGAATCAGATCATGACCCCCACCGAGGCCGTCACCCGCCTCATCGAACTCCACGGCCAAGCCACCGCCAATCTCAAGACCAGCCTGCAGCGCTATTTCGCAACGCGTGAGCCGCCGTCGGAAGAAGCCCGGCGCAGCTTCTGCTACCCCGAACTCCGCATCACCTATGAGTCGCATGGCGTCGCTCCCAACATCGCCCGCGCTTACGCCAAGTTGCAGGGGCCCGGCGTCTATCAGACCACCATTACCCAGCCCGGCCACTTCCGGAACTATCTCGTGGCCCAGCTCACCTACCTCGCGCGCGACTATGGCGCGTCGATCGAGGTCGAGCGTTCCGAGCAGGAAATCCCCTACCCTTATGTACTTGAAGGCGGCGACGACCTGACCCAAGGCGGCATTTCCGCCGCCGAGTTGGCGCTGCACTTCCCGGTTCCGCGCTTGGCGCTCGTGGGCGACGAGATTGCCGACGGCCAGTGGGACCACCGTCCCGGCCATCCGTTCCCGCTGGCGCTGTTCGATGCCGTCCGGATCGACTACTCGCTGAAGCGGCTCCAGCACTATACCGGCACCCACTGGAAACACATCCAGCCCTGGATCCTGCTCACAAACTACCACCGCTATGTCGATCAGTTCGTGAGCTGGGCGATCGGCCAGATCGCCGATGGTCCGTACACGGCGCTTCACTTGCCGGGTGGCGACACCATTTCCCGCGGCATGTCGGAAGCCGAGGCGCTGCAAGCCGTCGACAACTCGCCCTGGCAGAAGTACCAGATGCCAGCCTATCATCTGGCCCGCGCCGATGGCGGCGGCGTGACACTGGTCAACATCGGTGTCGGACCATCCAATGCCAAGAACATGACGGATCACCTGGCGGTGCTTCGCCCGCATTGCTGGCTGATGATCGGGCACTGCGGAGGCCTCCGCCAGTCGCAGCGGATCGGCGACTACGTTTTGGCGCACGCCTATCTGCGGCAGGACCGCATTCTCGATTCGATCGTGCCGCCGGACATTCCGATCCCGGCCCTCGCCGAAGTGCAAGTGGCGTTGCAGGAAGCCGCCGCCGAGGTGACCGGCGAGAAAGGCGAGGCGCTGAAACAGCGGCTCCGCACTGGAACTGTCGTGACCAACGACGACCGCAACTGGGAACTGCGCTGGAGTCAGGAGCGCAAACGCATCAATCTCTCCCGCGCCATCGCCGTCGACATGGAGTCGGGAACCATCGCCGCGCAGGGATATCGCCTGCGTGTGCCCTATGGCACCCTGCTCTGCGTCTCCGACAAGCCGTTGCATGGCGAGATCAAGCTCCGGGCGCCGCCAACGCGTTCTATGACCGCGCGGTCGGCGAGCACCTGCTCATCGGGCTGGCCGCCGTGGACAAGCTCCGCGGTGAACTTTCCAGGCTGCATTCCCGCAAGCTCCGCAGCTTCGACGAGCCGCCGTTCCGCTGAAGCCATAAGCCTGCCGCAATCGGCAATCATCAACCGCGCCCGCAAACGAGGACAAACGCAATGTTCAGATCATTGGCAGCAGGAGCAATCGTGGCCGCCTATCTCGCCGCCACTCCCGCAATCGCACAGGAGGCCAAAATCGCGCGCTCCATCTCGATGTCGGGCCATGGCGAAGTCATGATTGCTCCCGACATGGCCAACATCTCGATTGGCGTCGTAAGCCAGGCCGCCACGCGCGCGAGGCGCAAACCGCCAACAATCAAACGATGAACCAGATCATGACCGCGCTCAAAGCGGCCGGCATCGCCGAGAAGGACATTCAGACCCAGAACTACACGGTGCAGCCGCGCTACGACTACACCAACAACACCCAGCCGCCGCGCCTTGTGGGATACGATGTCAGCAACACCGTGATGATCGCCGCCCGCGACCGCTCGAAGCTGGGCGAGGTGCTCGATGCCGCGGTGACCGCCGGTTCGAACATGATCAACGGCATTTCCTTTGGCGTGGCCAAGCCCGAAGCCGCAAGAGACGAGGCCCGCAAGCTTGCCGCCGCGGATGCGACCCGCAAGGCGCGGCTCTATGCCGAAGCGGCCGCGGTCAAGCTGGGCAAAGTCATTTCGATCGGCGAAAGCGGCGGTTACTCGCCGCCCGTTCCGATGCAAGCCAAAGCCATGCGCATGGAGGCGGCCGACGGCGCGGTGCCGATTGCCCAAGGCGAACAGGTTATCGCGGTTGATGTGAACATCGCATGGGAAATCGAGTAAACTGCTGACAGGAGTTGACGGCGGAAACCATCTAAGTTCATCCGATGCCGGTCCTCGAACGCGATCCGTGGCGCTTCCAGTATTTCGAGCGGATTGCCTGTCCCGAAGATGTTCTCATTCCCACGGACGATCCCGATTGTTGGGAGCTCTATCCGGATTTCCGCTGGATCTACGACAAGCTGATCATCGCCCGGAGCCAGAAACTCCACTGCGGAACCCATCAAGATGCACCTGAGCGCTTCCCGGTCTTCGCCAAGCCCGCGATCAACCTGAAAGGTATGGGCCTTGGCAGCCGGGTGATCGGCTCGGCAAGCGAGTTCGAATCGCTCTGCCCTCCCGGACACATGTGGATGGAACTTCTCGCGGGCGAACACGTATCGACAGACTGCGCGCTTGTGGACGGCAAGCTTCATTGGATGCGGCACGCAACGGGCATTCCCTGGCGCGGAGGAATGTTTCAACACTGGTTGATCCGCAAGGAACGCGACGAAAGCCTCGCGCGCTATCTCGAAGATTGGATCGCACGGCGCATGGCCGGCTACACCGGCATGCTCAATTTCGAAACCATTGGCGGCCGCATTATCGAGGCGCATCTCCGCTTCGCCGATCAGTGGTGCGATCTCTATGGCGATGGGTGGATCGACGCGCTCGTCGAATTATACGCAAGGGCGAGGTGGAGTTTCGACGGCGAGAACAGGCGCGAAGGATATTCCGTGCCGCTCTTCGCCAGGCATGGCGTTGTGCCGGATCATCCGCCGGCGGATGTTCAGGCCGCCATCCGCGCACGGCCGCATGTCAAGAGCCTGCAGATCACCTTCCATCCCACGAAGCCCGGCGAAGCCCACCCGATGCCGCCGGGCGGCTTCAGACTGGCGATCGTGAACTGCACCGATCTCGAAGCGGGCAAACAGGCGCGGCGCGATCTCGCGAGGGCGTTTCCCGGAATAGAGACTATTCTGCCGGAATAAGCGACCAGCGCCGCTGCGTCTCGTCATAGGCGTGAAGCTCGCCGAGCGAAATGTCGAACCACGCGCCGTGGACGGTGATGGCATTCTGGTTCTCGCGAATCCTGAGCCATGGAAATGTCCGCAAATTCGCCAGCGAATGTTCGACGGACGCGTGTTCGACAGCAGTCTGCAAGTCCATGTCCTCCGCCACGGTCTCGCGAACCGCCTGCACCACGTCTCTCACATCCGACATCCACTTGCCGATGAAATCGCCCGATGACAGGGGATCGCCGCCTTCTACTACCGCGCGAATTCCTCCGCAGCGCCCGTGCCCCATTACGACCACGTGCTTCACACCGAGCGATAGAACCGCGAATTCGAGCGCGGCGCTCGTCGCATGATGCTTCCCATCCGGCGCATAAGGCGGGACCAGATTGGCGACATTGCGCATGACGAAAATTTCGCCGGGGCCGGAATCGAAAATAGTCTCGGGAGCCGCACGCGAGTCGCAGCAGGCGACACGATGATCGACGGCTTCTGCATTCCCGAGCCGAGTTCCTTGTAGCGTTGCCGTTCGGTTTGATAGCGCCCGCCGCGGAACGAGGAATATCCGTCAAGCAGTCGTTTGGGCAATGTCACGTCGGACCTCCACTCAACCGCGCTTTGTTAGGTGGCGGCATGGAGCAAGGCAAGGTCCAGCCAAAATGCAAATCGCGCGGAGGTGTCCGAGCCCCGCGCGATTTGAAACCTGCCCCTCGTTCCCTTGCCAATACGCCACTGCCCGGGAACGAGGGCACTCTGTACTCAGGTCTTTAACACCGCCATCCGTTAAGATTGTATGACCGCGCAAGGAACTGAATAAACACGCGATTTCAAGGTTTTGAATGGGTGCGCGGAATCATTTTGGCAACATCGCCCGCTCTTGCCTCGTATGCCGAGCCGGGATAATCCGCACACATGGCCACCGTTCAATCCTTCTTCCCAACCCTTCTCTACCGCGCCGATCTCGCCGGAAAGGCGCGCCTCAACCGCGATCTTGAAGCCGCGGCGCTGTCATTGAGCCGCGACGACCAGGCAGGGTTGAAGTGGAGCGAGACGCATGGTTATCCCGGCTACACGTCCTACGCCTCGCTGGACGACCTGCCCTGGCGCATCCCGATCTTCGCCGATCTCGTAAAGGCCATCGACCGTCATGCTCTGACATTCGCGAAAGCGCTGCATTGGGACCTTCGCGGCGGAAAACCCAAATGCGACTCGCTCTGGGTGAACGTCATGCCGGAAGGCGGCTCGCACACCTCGCACCTTCATCCGCATTCGGTGATCAGCGGAACTTACTACGTGGCGGTGCCGCAGGGCGCGGGTCCGATCGTCTTCGAAGACCCACGGCTCCCGATGCTCATGGCCGCGCCAAGCCGCAAAGCCAAAGCGCCGCGCGAAACCCGCGCCCACATCAGCGAACCCCGGCGCCGGGCACTCTGCTTCTCTGGGAAAGCTGGCTCCGCCACGAAGTCCCCCTCAACCGCGCCGGCGGATTGAGGATCAGCGTGAGTTTTAATTATGTGATTGGGTAGAGCGTGTTCGGTCTCTACAAGACACCCTCACCCTGAGGCGCCCGCGTAGCGGGCCTCGAAGGGTCCCAAAACTAAGGCACGGCGGTGAAACGGCATCGGGTCCTTCGAGGCTCGCTTCGCTCGCACCTCAGGACGAGGGTAGAAGAGCGATTTCGCCCCAATCCCAATATGCCCTAGCGCTGTCCCGCCTCGTCTTCCAGATGGAACCGGTGCAGCACGCGGTGCAGCGCGGGTGCGAGAATGAGACCTGCGACGGCGAAGAACAGCAGGCCGCAGACCAGCGCGTAGATGCCTTCGAAAACCATGCCGCCGGGCGACTCAAGCTTGTCGAGCGGCCCCATGCCGGAAAGAATCATTGCCGCATTGGCAAAGGCCTGCGCGAGCCCCATCTCTCCGAACCATCCGTATCCGATCATACCGGCGGCCAGTGCCGCGGTCA
>JAAURV010000027.1 GCA_012032065.1 Hyphomicrobiales bacterium | reverse complement strand
GTTCTGCATCCCTACGGTCGGTACTGCAACGCCTTCAAGTTCGCCGGTGAGATCGACGTGCTCGAAGCGCTTGATTCGGTGAAGAAGCGTTACCGCGTCGATGACGACCGGACGAGCGTTCGCGGCTTCTCGATGGGGGGCGCCGCCGCTTGGCAATTCGCCGTGCACTATGCCGATCGCTGGTTCGCCGCCAATCCCGGCGCGGGATTCTCCGAGACGCCCGACTTCCTGAAGGTCTTTCAGCAGGAGAAGCTCGCGCCCACCTGGTGGGAAAAGCGGCTCTGGCAAATGTACGACTGCCCCGGCTGGTGCGCGAACTTGCGGCATTGTCCGACGATCGCCTACAGCGGCGAACTCGACAGCCAGAAGCAAGCCGCCGACGTGATGCAAAAGGCCCTGGCCGCGGTGGACATCGACCTTGTGCACATCATCGGACCGCAGACGAAACACGCGATCCATCCGCAGTCGAAGGTCGAGATTGAGGAACGCATGACGTCGCTGGCCCGCGTCGGTCGCGATTGGCAGCCGCTGGATTTGGTGCTGCACACCTGCACGCTTCGCTACAACCGCATGCACTGGCTCACGGTCGATGGCCTGGCCGATGTCCGCTCCCGCCTCGAACACGATCTGCAAATGCTGGCCGATGGCGGACAGCGTCTCGTGGCGCTCGAAGCCGCGTTCAAGGCTGCGCAGGAGCGCTTCGATACCGCGGCCGAAAAACTGTCCGGCAAACGGATGAAAGCCGCGAAGTCGCTCGACAAGGCGGTGATGGCGGAACTGCCGCCGCTCAAGCTCGAACGCGCGCGCTTTGCGACGCGGATCGACACCGATGCCGGAAAACCGGGCAGCCACGGCATCGACAAGATCGAGTTCGTCGTCTCCGCCAATCCGGGCACGGAACTATCGCCGCTGATGAAGGTCGCATCCGGCGGCGAGCTGGCGCGCTTCATGCTGGCGCTGAAAGTCGTGCTCGCGGCGAAGGGCTCGGCGCCCACGCTCATCTTCGACGAGATCGATACCGGAGTCGGCGGCGCTGTGGCGGACGCGATCGGCGCGCGCCTTGCACGGCTTGCGAGTGGGCTGCAAGTTCTCGCCGTCACCCACTCCCCACAAGTCGCCGCGCGCGCGGGGCAGCATCTGCTCATCTCCAAGATGGAAGAAGTCTCCAGCAAGCGCATGGCGACGCGCGTGCAGCCGCTCTCGGACAAGAGCCGCCGCGAGGAAGTGGCCCGCATGCTCTCGGGCGCGAAGGTGACGGATCAAGCCCGTGCCCAAGCCGATCAGCTGCTCAGAGGCACGGGTTAGAGTGGATGTGTGTTAACGCAAGACGTCGCAACCCCTCCTCCCCGCCGCCGAATAGGCGCGGGGCAGGTGTCGCGCGAAGTGCGACGGAGGGGGGTGTTTACAGCAGTGCACAGAAGGTTGTCCGCGCGCGGCGTCTAAAATGCGCTTGTGACGCCCATTCGAATCCCGCTGTTGCCACCTCCGCCGCCTCCGGCGGCACCTCCCCCGCGCCTATTCGGCGGCGGGGAGGATAAACAAGCTGTGAGCGAGCATGACGAAGCTCACACTTGAAGCTGCCCGCACTGAACACACGGCACTTGCGGCCGAGATCGCGGAGCATGACCGGCGCTACTATCGGGAAGATCAGCCGGCGATTTCCGATGCCGCATACGACGCGCTTCGAAAGCGTCTGCTCGATCTCGAAGATGCGTTCCCAGAACTCATCGATGCCGACTCTCCTTCGCAGCGCATTGGTGCCGCACCTTCCGAGACTTTTTCGAAAGTCCGTCACCGCGTGCCCATGCTGTCGCTCTCCAATGCCTTCAGCGACGAGGACGTGACGGACTTCCTCGCGCGAGTACGGCGGTTTCTAAATCTGAAGGAGGATGCCGAAGTCGAGTTCACGGCGGAACCGAAGATCGATGGCTTGTCGATTTCGCTCCGCTACGAGAAGGGCGGGCTGGTTCAGGCGGCAACCCGCGGCGATGGCGCCGAGGGCGAGAACGTCACCGCCAACGCCCGCACCATCAAGAACATCCCGCACAGGCTTTCCGGCAAAACCCCTGAGGTGCTCGAAGTCAGGGGCGAAATCTATATGTCGCACAAGGACTTCGCGGCATTGAATGAGAAACAGAGTCAAGCGGGCGAGAAAGTTTTCGCCAATCCGCGCAACGCCGCCGCCGGTAGCCTCCGCCAGCTCGACGCGTCGATCACCGCATCCCGCCCGCTCCGCTTCTTCGCCTACACCTGGGGTGAAGCGCCCGATCTCGATGGCGATACGCAATGGGACGTGGTACAGCGCTTCAAGGCGATGGGATTTCCGGTCAACCCCTTGATGACGGTGTGCCGCACTACCGATCAACTGGTTGCACACTACCGCAAGATCGAAGAGCAACGCGCCCAACTTGGCTACGATATCGATGGCGTCGTTTACAAAGTGAACCGCCTCGACTGGCAGGAGCGGCTCGGTTTCGTATCTCGCAGCCCGCGTTGGGCCATCGCCCACAAATTCGCCGCCGAGAAGGCAACTACGGTTCTTGAGGGGATCGACATTCAGGTGGGCCGCACCGGCGCGTTGACGCCGGTGGCGCGGTTGAAGCCCGTAACCGTCGGCGGAGTGGTCGTTTCCAACGCCACGCTCCACAACGAAGACGAAATCGCCCGCAAGGATATTCGGATCGGCGACACCGTAATTGTGCAGCGGGCAGGCGATGTGATCCCGCAGATCCTCGGCTTCGTGGCGGAGAAGCGTCCGAAATCGGCGAAGCCCTATGAGTTCCCGAAGTTCTGCCCCGCCTGCGGCAGCCATGCCGAGCGCGAGGATCGCGGCAGCGGCAAGACCGATGCGGTCAGGCGTTGCACCGGCGGCTTGATCTGCCCGGCGCAGCGGGTCGAGCGGCTCAAGCATTTCGTGTCGCGCAATGCCTTCGACATCGAAGGCTTCGGCGACAAGATCGTCGAGGAATTTTACGCCGACGGCCTGATCCAATCGCCGCAGGATATCTTCACGCTCGAAGCCCGCGATCAACGCGCGCTCAAGAAGCTGAAGGATCGCGAGGGCTGGGGCGTATCGAGCGCCACCAATCTCTTCGAAGCCATCGCCGCGCGGAAGAATGTGGCGCTCGACCGCTTCATCTTCGCGCTCGGCATCCGCCATGTCGGCGAGACCACGGCGCGGGTGCTGGCGCGGTCATATGGATCGGCAGAGGCTTTGCGCGATCAGATAACAGCGGCATCGGACATGGCAGGCGATGCCTGGACCGAACTCAACGCCATCGACGGCATCGGCACGATCGTCGCCGAAGCCATCGTCCAGTTCTTCGGCGAGCAGCACAATATCGAGGTCTTCAACGCGCTCCTCGCGCACGTGTCGCCAGCACCGCTCGAAGCGGTCAACACGGCCTCACCCGTGGCTGGCAAGACCGTTGTCTTCACCGGCGCGCTCGAACGCATGACTCGCGAGGAAGCCAAGGCCATGGCCGAGCGGTTGGGCGCCAAAGTCGCGGGCTCGGTGTCGAAGAAGACCGATCTTCTAGTGGCAGGGCCGGGAGCTGGATCGAAGTTGAAGGACGCGCAGAAACACGGCGTCGAAGTGATCGACGAGGCCGAGTGGTTCCGCAGGATTGGCGACTAGTGAGTTTCTCCAGCGAGTTCCGCGATGGCGTGCGCGACATCTATCCGATCATTTTCGCGGCGGTGCCGATTGGCTTGCTCTGGGGAACGCTGGCAGTCGCGAAGGGTTTGGCGCCGCTGGAAGCCACATTGATGAGCGCTGCCGTTTTCGCCGGCGCGTCTCAATACATCGCCATCGATCAGTGGAGGGAACCGGCGCCATGGGCGGCGCTGGCGGTGACGGTGTTCATCGTCAATATCCGTCATGTCCTGATGAGTGCATCCTTGTCGCGCCACATGAACCATATTCCGAAGCGGCTGCGCGCGCCGCTGCTCTTCGTTCTCGCCGACGAGAACTGGGCGATGAGCGAGCGGCGCGCGTTGAAGCAGCCGTTGACGCTCGGCTACTATGTGGGATTGGCCGCGCCGATGTATGTGTGCTGGACCACGTCCACCGCTATCGGCGCCTTCGCGGGTAAGGCTCTGGGCGATCCCGCCGCCCTGGGCTTCGACTTCGCCTTCTCCGCCATGTTCATCGCCATTCTCGTGGGCTTCTGGAAAGGCCCGCGCACCGGCGCCGTTCTCGCCGCAAGCGCCGGGGTTGCAGCACTCGTCAAACTCACCGTGCCTGGCGCATGGTTCATCGTGGCGGGCGGCCTTGCCGGAGCGCTGGCGGCGGCGCTTCTCCACCGCGAGGGGGAAGCTTGATGATCGACGGCCTGACACTGCTGGCGATCGCCGGCATGGCGCTTGCGACCTATGCGACGCGCGTTTCTGGCTACCTCTTGCTCGGCGGCGTCACCGTGCGCGGACGCCTCAAGGCGGCACTCGATGCCCTACCGCCTGCCATTCTGGTTTCCGTCATCGCACCGACGGTCGTGGCCACGGGTCTTGCCGAGAGTATCGCCGCCGCAATTACCATTGCCGCCGCCGTGCTGCGCCTGCCGATGATCGCCGTCGTCGCGATCGGCGTTGCAAGCGTCGTGGCGCTTCGCGCATTTATCGGCTGAGGCGTTGACACGAAATTCGTGTAGCACTATCTTCGTGTCATGAACGAACAACCAAAAAAACTGCGCGCGCAGAAGAATGTCACAATTTCAATGGACCCTGAACTCTTGCGGAGTGTCCGTCTGAAGGCGGCAGCCGCAGAGGTCAGCGTTTCTGGATTCGTGGCGCATGTATTGCGTGAGTCCTTGAGCAAGGATGGGTCCTATGAGGCGGCTTACCGCGCATGGCGGAAACTGAAACCGACTAATATCAGTTCGGGGAAACGCTATCCGAAACGCGACCAGATCTATGACCGCCATCGTTCACGTTGACGCAAATGTGCTCATTTACACGCACGATGCGTCACACGAGAAAAAACGGCGCGCGCCGTGGAGTGGCTTGACGGGCTTTGGAAGGAACGCGCAGGTCGCATCAGTGCTCAGGTTCTTGCGGAATTCTTCAACGTTTCGACGCAATACCTGAAACCTGGACTGCCGCCTGAGCGCGCGCTGCTTGAAGTGGCCGCCTACCAGGGATGGCAGCCGCTTCCGACAAGCGTCGAACTCCTGTTGAAAGCAGCCGGATTTTTTCAGCGCTTCAAGCTCTCCTGGTGGGATAGCATCATCGTTGCTTCGGCGGTCGAGCAGGGGTGCACCCATCTTCTCACCGAAGATATGCAGCACGGCCAATCTATCGGCAGTCTGACGATCATCAATCCGTTTCACATCGCGCCGCAGGCTCTCTTGAGCCATTCGAGGTCCTGACCCGAAAGCAGAAGCCCGATCTCATCAAGCACCCGCGCGTGATAGGCGTCGAGCCAGTGGAGTTCTTCGCGCGTGAGCAGGCGCGTGTCGATGAGCCTGCGGTCGATGGGGCAGAGGGTCAGGGTTTCGAAGCCGTGCATCGGCCGTTCGCCGCCTTTGATGTCTTCTGCCTCGGTCACGAGCAGCAGGTTTTCGATGCGGATTCCGTAGTGGCCGGCTTTGTAGAATCCGGGTTCGTTGGAGAGGATCATACCCGGCGCCAGTGCCGTCCGGTCGATCTTGTTGATGCGGGCAGGGCCCTCATGCACCGAGAGATAGGAGCCAACACCGTGACCCGTGCCGTGGTCGTAGTCGAGTCCCGCTTTCCATAACGCGGCGCGCGCCAGCACGTCGATCTGGGATCCGCAAGTGCCTTTGGGAAAGCGGATGAGCGAAACGCCGATCATGCCTTTCAGCACGCGAGTGAAGCGGTCCTTCATTTCGGGCGTGGGCTCGCCCATGACGACGGTGCGGGTGATGTCCGTCGTGCCATCCTGATACTGGCCGCCGGAGTCGATCAGGAAGATGCCGTCCTTCTCGAGCGCAAGGCTGGACTTTCTGGTCACATGATAGTGCGGAATGGCGGCGTTTGGCCCGGCACCGGCGATGGCGCCGAAAGAGAGGTCCAACAATTCGCCGCTTGCTTCGCGGAATTCGCCAAGTTTCTCTGCAACGGCGAATTCGTTGAGACCGGGTCCGAAGCTCGCGTTCTCCAGCCAGCACAGGAACCGGCACATGGCGGCGCCGTCGCGGCGATGCGCGGCGCGAGCGCCCTCGCGCTCGACCTGGTTCTTTGCGGCTTTCGGAAACGTGCAGGGATCGGTGGCGTTGCTGATCCTGGCGCCCGCGGCCGCAAGTTTCGCGCGGATGAAATCCGGGGCCCAGACCGGATCGATTTGAACCTTGGCCTTGCGCTTGCCCAACGCTCTTAAGGAATCAGAAATTGACTCTGGAGGTTTTATGATTGCGACGGCTTTCAACTGCGCGGCCACATCTTCCGGTAGCCGCGCCTTGCCGGCAAAGAGCTCCGCCTTCGCGCCGCGATGCAGGATCGCGTAGGCAAGCGCCACCGGTGTGTAGGGCACATCGTGTCCGCGAATGTTGAACACCCAGGCCACCGAGTCAGGCTGCGTCAATACGATGGCATCGACGTTCGCTTTCGCCATTGTCTTGGTCATGTCGACCCGCTTCTCGCGCGCCGAGCGGCCGGCGAATTGCGTGGGCTGCGACGAAAACTTCGATGTAGGGCGCGCAGGCTGTTCGTCCCACAGAATGTCGATTGGGTTCCTGGCAACAGGCACCAGTTTCGCGCCCGCCTTTTCGCAAGCTTCGGCATAACGCTTTGCCTGATCGACGGTGACGAGCCATGGATCGAATCCAAGCCGTTCGCCCTTCTTCAGGTTCTTCCCGATCCACATCGCCGGCGGCTCATCGACCAAGTGGAGCGGCTCGAACAGCTTCACGTTTACTTGCTGGCGCACCTGGATCGTGTAGCGGCCATCGACGAAAATTGCAGCCTTCCTCAATCCGGCAACGGCAACACCCCAGGAGCCAGAAAATCCGGTGAGCCAGAGCAGGCGTTCGGCATAGGCCGCAACATATTCGCCCTGGAATTCGTCCTGGCGCGGAACAATGAATCCGGCGAGCTTGTTAATCCTGAGCCACTTGCGCAGCGCGGCGAGGCGCGCGGAGTAGTCGACAGTTTGCGATGCATTTGACATGGATTTCTAATAGCGCGCCGGAGCGCCTTGCGAAATGATTTGCTTGCATCCTGCCGCGAGGTGAGACATATCTTCCGCTATCGACACTTGGGCCGGACGATTGGCCGCTTCGCTCCCCAGTTGGGCCGCGCAACGCAAAGACTCCTCCAATTATCGACCACGGGCTTTGCGACGCGCTTTGGCAACTTTCAAAGCTCACGACATTAACCAACTGAAGGACGATCCCATGAATACGGGTACAGTGAAGTGGTTCAACGAGCAGAAGGGTTATGGATTCATCCAGCCCGACAACGGAAACAAGGATGTATTCGTCCACATTTCCGCCGTTGAGCGCGCAGGTTTGCGCACGCTGAAGGAAGGCCAGAAGGTCCAATTCGAAATCGTGACCGACAAGCGCACCGGAAAGAGCTCGGCCGGAAATCTCGCCGCCGCCTGATTTTTCCACCATGGACGGCCTGCAATGCCCGGTCAAAAGCCGGGCATTCTCATTTGCAGTGCAGCATTTTTGTCACTTTTGTTCATTCCTTTGACGCATAAGTAGACCATGTTTCGTCCAACGACTTGCGGAGCGCAGAATCACGAAATTTGTAAATTTTTCTGACACATACATTACATTATCTGATGTTGTGTGATTTTTCACGGCCCAGGAAACTTAAAGATTTCTGAATTATGTCATGCGTAGTGCGCATGTCTGAGCAGCTTTGGAGGCTCTGGAAGAAGGGCGAATCCGACCATATATCCGTCTCCGTTGTGCGTCGCACAAAGAATTCTTGCCGCGGGGAGCGCGGCTTTTAGGAGACAGTAACATGGATACGATCACCACCGGCCGCGAGACGGTCCGCAAGGGCTCTGGCAGCTTTCAGTCCGGCGTTTTTGGCCGCGTGCGGAAGTTCTTCGCGCTGAGCCGCGCCGAGCGTCAGCTGCAGCAGCTCGACGACCGCATGCTGAACGACATCGGAGTCTCGCGTGGCGAGATCTCCAAGATGGTTTGGGGCAACTAACCCCAAGACCTAAACTTCCAGCGCTCGCGGGCGCCGGACCTTAACGCCCGGAGCGGAAAAGTTCCGGGCGTTTTTCTTTGCCGCGCGATCGCATTGTCAATGTTGCCCACTCGCCGAGGAACGAGCGCCGGGCCGCGATCAACCCATGCGACCGGTATGTGGCTTCGATCCAGCGCACTTGATCGCGCGTGATGCCGGAGAGGATCAGCGTTCCTTGAGGCGCGAGCAAAAGCGAGAGTCCGCCCGCGAGTTGAACAAGTGGCCTCGCAAGTATGTTTGCGAAAATCAAATCGAATGGCGCCGCCCCCGCAAATCTCCGGCCGGCAAGACCCGGTGCGGCGAAACCGCGGAGCAGAGGGCCGACGCCGGCTTTCGCCGCATTCAGCCGCGTGACCCGCACGGCTTCGGGATCGATGTCGGTCGCGAGCACAGGCCGTTTGATAGCCGCCGCGGCGGCGATGGCGAGAACGCCCGTGCCGCAGCCGAGATCGAGTACGCGCCGTGGCCTTCGGCGTTTGAGTTCCCTGTCGAGCGCCAAAAGGCAGCCGGCCGTGGTTCCATGATGGCCGGTGCCGAAGGCGGTTCCGGCATCGATCTCGAGCGAAATGCCACCCGTTCTTCGTTGCGCGCGGTCATGCGAGCCGTAGAGGTAGAAGCGCCCCGCCACGACGGGAGCCAATCCGCGAAGCGAGTTCGCCACCCAGTCCGACTCTGGAAGGGGATCGATGCTTGCGGCCTTCAGTTCCAACGCATCGCGCGCCGATCCGGCATCGGTCTCGGTCTTGAAGTAGGCGACGACATTCCAGAGCCCCTTTTGCTCGTCGGTCTCGTTGACGCTCACGGCCAAGGGATCGGCGGCCAGGCTCTCTTCGAGATGCTCGGCAAGCAAAAGGGCCCCGGCGTGACCGAGGCCCTGAACTGTCAATGTGAAGCGCGCTTCGCTCAGGTGAGCGGCACGATCTGGATTTCGACGCGGCGGTTCTGCGCCTTGCCGCCGGACGACCCGTTCGACGCGATCGGCTGGCTCTCGCCGAAGCCCTGCACCGAGAAGCGCTGCGAATTGACCCGTTGCGAGACAAGATACTGAGCGACCGAACCGGCGCGCTGTCGCGAGAGATCGTAGTTGTATTCGGCCGAGCCATCGGAGTCGGTATGCCCGTTTACGTCGACAAGCGTCTGGTTGAATTCCTGCAGCACCAGCGACACGGAGTTCAGCGTATCGTAGAAGTTCGGTTTGATGTCGGCCTGATCGGTATCGAAGGTGATGTTGGACGGCATGTTGAGAATGATGTTGTCGCCGACACGGGTGACTGACACGCCGGTGCCGCGTAGGCGCTCGCGGAGCTTTGCTTCCTGATTGTCCATGTAAAGACCAACGCCGCCGCCCGCGAGCGCGCCAAGGCCCGCACCAATCAGCATGGCCTTGCGGGTTTTGACGCTGGTGGTGCCGCCGACGATGGCGCCCGCCGCCGTACCGAGAAGCGCGCCAGTGCCCGCGCCAATCGCGGTGTTGGAGAGTTTCTGTTCGCCCGTGTAGGGATCGGTGGTGCAGCCCGCGACGAAGGCGCCGCGGCGAAAGCGAAGATCAAACGATTCATGGCGTGTCCCCTCAAAACTGGAGGCCGTATCAAACGCCCTTGTGGCGGGATTGTGGTTAACGAAGGGTTATTGCCGGTTCGCAGAGTAAGACCGGCTCAATTCATCCCAGCCGCCGATTTCGCAAAGCCGCTCAGCGCTTTCGACATCGTCTTGAAGGTTTCGTCCTTGCCTTCGACGGCGTAGCGGCTTTTCAGATTATCGGGATCGACATAGCCAATCTGCACTTTACCTGCGCTGTCCTGCCAGATCACAATCTTCATCGGCAATTCGATGGCGATTTCAGGATTGGCCAGCATGAGCGGCGTACCGAGCTTTGGATTGCCGAACATCAGGACTTCAGCCGGCGGCATTTCGAGGCCGGCCTTCTTTGCGCCCGCCGCGTGATCGACCCGGGCGACAACATTCAGGCCCTTCTCCTGAAGCGCGGAAGCCAAACGGTCCGCGGTTTCCTTGACGCTGAATTTGCTTTCGGTGGTTACCAGCTGACCGGCTGCAAATGCTGCAGACGGCCATATTAGTGCAAGAGCCAATGTCAAATGGACAATGCGCATGTGAGTCTCCTCCGGCCAATCCCGTCCGCTTTGTTAATCCGGGACATATTAAGTCTGCCAGGCGCGGCGTCCATCGATGAAAACGGAGAACACAGGGTTGTTACTGCGAGTGATGGGCGGCGGTGATCAACGGCTGCCGATCAGCGAGAAGTGATCGGGATCATGCGCGGCATCGCTCTATTGTTCGTACATGACCGGAATTGGACTAAATGGGCCGAGCAGACTGGCTTGGCTTATCGTGGCGGCTCTGACCGTATTGCAGGTCATGTGGAGCGCTCTCGCCATCGCTAGCCCCGACGAGTGGAAGCGCGAAGGATGGAACAAGACCGACTTCACCAAGCTGCGCGTCAATGCGGAGGAGATCATTTCGGGTGGACCGCCCAAGGACGGCATTCCGTCGATCGATGATCCGGCTTTTGAAACGATTGGCGCGAGCCACGATCTTTCGCCCAATGAACCGGTCATCGGGCTCGAGATCGGTGGCGACGCCCGCGCTTATCCCTTGCGCATTTTGACGTGGCACGAAATCGTCAATGATCAGATTGGCGGCGTTCCGGTCACGGTGACCTATTGCCCGCTCTGCAATGCGGCGATTGTGTTTGACCGGCGGTTGAAGGGAGCCGTGCTGGACTTCGGAACGACCGGCAAGCTCAGGCATTCGGACCTCATCATGTATGACCGGCAGACCGAAAGCTGGTGGCAGCAGTTTACCGGCGGAGCGATCGTTGGTGCGTATGCCGGACAAGAGCTCAAAGTCATCCCGTCGCGCCTCGAATCATTTGCCGATTTCACAAGCCGTCATCCGAACGGCAAAATCCTCGCACCCAACAATCCCACGTCGCGTGATTATGGGCGAAATCCCTATGAAGGCTACGATACAAGTGCAGCGCCTTTTTTATTTCGCGGCGCGTTACCGAAGGGAATTGATCCCATGGCGCGCGTTGTCATTGTGAGAAGTGTAGGTGCTGCTCCCTCCATCGTGTCCCTGCAGACCTTGCGCGAGCGTGGATCGATTGTGTTGGGCGATCTGACCTTGCGCTGGAAACCCGGGCAAGCCTCGGCATTGGACACGGACAGGATCAGCGAAGGCCGCGATGTGGGAACCGTTGAGGCTTATCGCATGGTGGCGGGTACGCGGCAGCCCGCCGCCTATGATGTGACCTTCGCTTTTGTGGCCAATGCCTTTCACCCGGGCGCCGAGATCGATGGACGTTGAACGCAGGCGCACGGATTTGTGATCCGGCCAGGATGAATGTGAATTCTCTTGACCGGCTCGCGACGGTAGACACGCGATCCAACCGAATGAGGAGGGCATTTCATGCTGTCGCGCCGCTCACTTTTGCTTTCTGCCACCTTGCCGATTTTCGTGAGCGCCGCTCAGGCAGCAACGTTTGCCGGCTTCACCCAGGAGGCTTTCGAGGCAGCCCAAGCAGCGGGCAAGCCTATTCTCGTTGACATCACCGCTTCATGGTGTCCGACCTGCAAGGCGCAGAAGCCGATCATCGAGGAAATCACCGGGCGCGATGCCTTCAAGGACATGGTCGTGCTGCATGTCGACTTTGACAGCCAGAAGGATGTGGTGCGAAGCCTTGGCGCGCGCATGCAGAGCACGCTCATCGTCTTCAGGGGCGTGGATGAAGTGGCCCGCTCCGTGGGTGAGACGGATGCCGCCGCCATTGAAGCGCAACTCGGTAAAGCGGTTTCCGGGTAGTTGCCGGCATGATCCTGGCGTTTCTCGCAGGCGTTCTGTCGATCCTGTCGCCTTGCGTATTGCCGCTCCTGCCGCTGACGCTTGGCGCAGCTGCAGCCCAAGGTAAATACGGACCTGCATCTCTCGCACTCGGCCTCGCCGTCTCGTTCGTGGCAGTGGGGTTGTTCGTTGCGCTTGTGGGATTCTCAATCGGCCTTGACCAGGGATTTTTCCGCGCTGTCGCCGCAATTCTGCTCATCGTTGTTGGCGTGGTTCTCGCGGTGCCGGTGTTTCAGGCCCAGCTCGCCGTCGCTGCCGGTCCGGCGAGTAGCTGGGTTAACGAACGTTTCGGGGGCGGGTCCGGAACAGGTTATCGCGGCCAGTTCGGCCTCGGCCTTCTTCTAGGCGCGGTCTGGACTCCTTGTGTCGGCCCAACGTTGGGAGCTGCGTCGGTGTTGGCGGCGCAGGGCGAAAACCTCGGGCAGGTGACCTTGACCATGCTCAGCTTTGGCCTCGGCGCGGCGCTGCCGCTGCTGGTCATCGGGCGTCTGTCGCGTGACCTCCTGCAGAGATGGCGCGCGCGCATCATGGATGGCGGCAAGGCGCTCAAGTCAGCGCTCGGCCTGCTCCTGCTTGTTACGGGATTGCTGATCCTCACGGGGCTCGACAAGAAGGCAGAGGCAGCACTCGTTGAACTTTCTCCCGCCTGGCTAACCGCCCTGACAACCCGTTTTTGACGGCCGCATTTCGCGGAAATTGCTATTCCGCCGCTTCCGCCGCCTCGTTCGCCAGGAACCCGCCGGACTGCCTTTGCCAGAGGCTGGCGTAGAGGCCGCCGGCGCGGAGGAGGTGCTGATGGCTGCCTTCCTCGACGATGCGGCCCTTGTCCATCACCACAAGACGGTCCATGGCTGCGATGGTCGACAAGCGATGCGCGACGGCGATGACGGTCTTTCCCTCCATCAGCGTGTAGAGGTTTTCCTGGATCGCGGCTTCGACTTCGGAGTCAAGCGCGCTTGTGGCTTCGTCGAGAACCAGGATGGGCGCGTTCTTCAACAGCACGCGGGCGATGGCGATCCTCTGGCGCTGGCCGCCGGAGAGTTTTACGCCGCGCTCGCCGACATGGGCGTCGTAACCAGTGCGGCCATTGGGATCGATCAGGCTGGCGATGAATTCGTCGGAATGCGCCTTGCGGGCCGCTGCTTCGACCTCTCCCATCGCGGCGTCGGGCTTGCCGTAGAGGATGTTGTCCTTGACCGAGCGGTGGAGGAGGGACGTGCCTGCGTCACGACGCCGATCAGGCCGCGCAGCGACTCTTGCGTGACGGAGGAGATGTCCTGGCCATCGATCACGATGCGGCCGCCTTCCACATCGTAAAATCGCAGCAGCAGGCTGGCGAGCGTCGACTTGCCCGCGCCCGAGCGGCCGACGAGGCCCACTTTCTCGCCGGGTGCAATGCGGAGCTTCAAATTGTCGATGGCAGGCAGCGCGCCCACTACTTCGGGCTTGCCGTAGTTGAAACGGACCTTGTCGAACAGGATTTCGCCCTTGGTGACCTTGAGCGGCGCCGCGCCCTCCTTGTCGGTGACCGATTGTTCGCGCGCGATGGTATCGACGCCGTCCTTGACGACGCCGATATCCTCGAACAGCCCCGCCATCTCCCAGATCATCCAGTGCGACATGCCCTGCATGCGGTAGACGAGGCCCACCGCGAAGGCGATGGCGCCTACCGTGATGGCGTTGGTGTACCAGAGCCAAGTGGCGAGCGCCGCCGTCGAGGTGATGAGCAGTCCGTTCAGCGTATTGAGCGTGGTGTTCATCCAGGTGGACACGCGCATCGAGGCATAAACGCTGTCGAGCATCCACTGCATGCCTTCCTTCGCATAACCATCTTCGCGAGAGGCGTGGGCGAAGAGCTTGACCGTCGGGATGTTGGTGTAGCTATCCACCACGCGGCCCGTCACCATCGAGCGCATGTCGGCCTGCTTCTCGGACAATTTTCCAAGGCGGGGCACGAAGAAGCGCATGGCGAGAAGATAACCGCCAAGCCACAGCAGCAGCGGAAGCGTGAGCCGCCAGTCATTGGCAGCGAAGGATGCGATGGCGCTCAGGAGATAGACCAGAACCCATGTCATCACCTGCGTCAGCTTCAGCACCGTATCGCGCACGCCAAGTGCCGCCTGCATCACCTTGGTGGCGACCCGGCCGGCGAATTCGTTCTGGAAGAACTCCATGCTCTGGCGCAGCATATAGCGATGCGCCAGCCAGCGGATGCGCATGGCGAAATTGCCGCGCATGCCCTGGTTTTCGATGGCATCGGCGAGGAAATTGAGAAAGGGAAGGGCGATGGCGGCGAGTGCTGCGTAGAACAGTAGCGTTGACTTATTCCCGTCCCAGAACGTCGCCCGGTCGGCGGACGTCAGCGTGTCGACCAGCGATCCCACATAGGCAAAAAGCCTGACCTCGATAATGGCAATGACGACCGACAGCACGAGGCCCGCCGCGATCAGCGGATAGAAGGGTCTCGAATAATGCAGGATAAAGCCGCGCGCACTGGTCGCGGGCTTTTCCGGGGCCGAGGCCGGGAACGAGTCGACCTGGTTCTCGAGCCAGGTAAAAAGAGGGTTCTTCACGGCGAGTCCTTTTGCCGCGCGCGCAACTGCCAAGCCGCGCCCGCGTGAGATCTGTTCATCATCGGTTTGCGGCGATCATAAGGGGCAGGGCCTTCGAGGTCAAAAGCAGGAATTCGTGAACCGATGGAATCCCTTGCGGGCTCGCCTTGCCATGCAGATTCAACGGCTTGCCATGCGGGCTCACAAATGTGCGGCAAGGGCTTCGGCATGCTAAGCGATCCTCCGTCCAATGACGCCATCCCGACTGATTCCCCTGACCGTGGCCGCGGCTCTCTTCATGGAGAACATGGATTCCTCCGTGATCGCGACAGCACTTCCGTCGATGGCGCGGTCGCTCGGCACCGATCCTGTCTCGCTCAAACTTGCCTTCACCACCTATCTCTTGAGCCTTGCGGTCTTCATCCCCGCCAGCGGCTGGTGCGCGGACCGGTTTGGCGCGCGCAGTGTATTCCGTTGGGCGATATTCGTGTTCACGTTGGGCTCGATTGCCTGCGGGCTGTCGCAATCACTCGATCAGCTTGTGGCGGCGCGGGCGCTGCAAGGCCTCGGCGGCGCCATGATGGTGCCGGTGGGGCGCATCGTCTTGCTCCGCGCGGTGCCGAAGGGCGAACTTGTCGATGCGCTGGCGTGGCTCACCATTCCGGCGCTTGTCGGCCCGCTCATCGGCCCCCCGGTTGGCGGCTTCGTCACCACCTATTTCGACTGGCGCTATGTGTTCTGGATGAATGTGCCGTTTGGAATCCTCGCAATCGTGCTCGCCACGCTGCTGATGCCCAAGGGCGAGGAGCATGACGTTCCGCCGCTCGATTGGAGGGGTTTCATTCTCTCCGGGCTCGGGCTGTCGCTTGCCGTTGCCGGCTCAACGAGCTTCGGACGGGACATCATGCCGTGGCAGGGGCCGCCGCTCCTCATCGCGGCAGGCTTCCTGTTTCTCGGACTTTACGTCATCCACGCGCGCCGCGCCGCAAATCCGATCCTCGATCTCTCGCTCTTCAACATCCACACTTTCCGCGCCGGGCTTCTCGGCGGCAGCTTGTACCGGATCGGTGTCGGCGCCATTCCGTTTCTGACACCGCTGTTGTTCCAGCTCTCCTATGGATTGACGGCGTTTCAGTCGGGCCTGCTGTCCTGCGCGGCCGCACTCGGCGCATTGGCGATGAAGTTCACCGCGGCACGGATCATCCGGCGGTTCGGTTTCCGCAACCTTCTGATCGTCAACGGTTTGCTGTCCTGCTTGACGATGGCTGTCTATGCGCTGCTGTGGCCGGGCACGCCTTATTTCCTGATCGTGTGCGTTCTTCTCGCGGGCGGTTTTCTGCGCTCGCTGCAGTTTACCGGCGTCAATGCCATGGCCTATTCCGACATCGACACCGCGGGCATGAGCCGCGCCGCCAGCCTCTACACGGTGGCGCAGCACCTCTCGCTTTCAATTGGAGTTATGGCGGCGGCCAGCGCACTCGACGGTTCGCTCGCATGGCGCGGCGGCGATGCGCTGGCGTTCGGCGATTTCGCGGTGGCGTTTCTGATCGTCTCGGCGGTCGCGGCCTTATCGCTCTTCCAGTTTGCCGGCCTTGGTTCCGGCGCCGGGGCATCGGTTTCGGGGCGCGGTTCATGAGCCGTACATGTTGAATGCTGCACATGGCAGGTCTTCAACCGGAGAGACAATCATGCGAACCATGCTGTTGAGCGCTGCCATATTAGCTGGCCTAGCTGGCCAGGCTTCGGCGACGAGCGGACCAGGCTGCCTGGTCGTGCACAATGTCGCGCGGAACGATGTCTTGAACATGCGCGCAAGGCCCACGCAGCAATCGCGGATCGTCGATGCGCTCATCCCCGGCCGCCACGGCATCATTCATCTCGACCGGCCATGCGGGCCTGCTTCGAAGCACTGGGGCAGCCGCTGGTGCAAAGTCAGCCACTATGATGGCGGCCGCGTCACGCGCGGCTACGTCAAAGCCCGCTTCGTGCGCGACAGCGACTGTCCGTAGAGTCCTTTTGTTGGGGAAGAGAGGTTTTTTCGTTTCATGTTGCGATGCGGGCGAGCATTTCGTGCCGTTTGCGGTCGAGGTCGTGAGCCAGCCCTGTTTCCTTGTCGATGATCAGCAACGGGAATTTCGCTTCGCGGTACGATGGCCATGAAGCAAGACCGCTCCCATTCGGGTCGCCGGTTTTCACGAAGTTCACCCAATAGCGCGATGTGACATCCGCGACCTTCTGATCGTCCGCATCGGTGAGCCACGGGAAGGCGTCGAGCGTGTCAAAGACGTAGAGGATCTCGCAGGAGTGAAACGCGCCGGCATTGGCGCCAGCGGGGAACCAGCCCTTGGGCGTCTTGGGCGCGCGGTCGAAGCGGTAGCGGAAGAGGGGAGCCTTGCCGGTTTTCCGTTGCGCTTCGAGCCAGCGCCAGGTGCCGTGGATGATCACCATATCGCCGCCGAGGTCGCGCGCGGATTGGGCGGATTGCGATCCGCCCGGATATAACTTCAAGATTTCCTCGGCATGATCAGGCATGAGCCTCGCGACGACATCCTCGTAGCGCTTCACGTCCTTCATCCAGTTGAGGATGTTGAAGTTGTAACCTTCATCCTTCGTCCATCCGGCAATCAGCGGCACGTCCGCCTGTTCGCCGGCGAGGAAGATCGCTTCCGGAGTCTTCGGCAGGAAATGGCCATCGACGATGGGCCAGAAGCCGAGACCGGGATTGGCATCGAGGATCGCATCGACAGAGGCCTTGCGCAGATCGGCCGCGGTTTTCGCACCGAGTTTTGCCGCGAAAGCCAGGCCATGTTCGTGTGCTTCCGCGAGTGTCTTCATCGGCCGCTCAGGCGAGGGGAACTGCGCGCCGCTCTCTCCAATGGCGCGGTGGACGAGGCCGCGCGCAAGCGGCGAAGCCATCAGCATGCTGACGAACATGGAGCCCGCGGATTCGCCGGCAATCGTTACGGCACCGGGATTGCCTCCGAAGGCCACGATGTTGCGCTTGACCCATTGAAGCGCGGCGACGAGGTCGAGCATGGCATAATTGCCGGATGAGCCGTGCTCTTTTGTGAGTGCCGGATGCGCCAGAAGCCCCAGAGCGTTGAGGCGCATATTGACCACGACGACGACGATGCCGTGGCTCGCGAGCTTCGCGCCGTCATAACGAGGCTCCGACCCCGATCCCACGGCAAACCCGCCGCCGTGAACCCAGAAGAGAACGGGCAAGCGTTCATCGGCTTTTGCTGGCGTCCAGACATTGAGATAGAGGCAGTCCTCCGATACGCCGACGGCGAAAGGATCGA
>JAAURV010000315.1 GCA_012032065.1 Hyphomicrobiales bacterium | reverse complement strand
CAGGCATTGATGCAGCCCGAGATGTTGATCTTCAGCGGGCCGATCTTCTCCTGCTTGTCGAGATCTGCGAACTTGCGGCTGAGCGCCTGCGCAATCGGGATGGAACGGGCGGTTGCCAGCGCGCAATAATCAAGGCCGGGGCAGGCGATGATGTCGCCGGCAAGGCCGTAATTGGCGGCGGCAAGATCATGCTTCCTGAGTTCCTGCCAGATGGTGAAGGCATCTTCCAGCTTCACATGGGGTAGCACGATGTTCTGGGCGTGAGAGATGCGCAGTTCATCGAATGATAGCGCTCGGCAAGATCAGCCATCACACGCATCTGCTCGCCCGTGGCATCACCGGGAATGCCGCCTTCCGGCTTCAGCGAGATGTTGACGATGGTGTAGCCCTGCGTTGAGTGCGCGGCGAGATTATTGCGGGCCCAGCGGGCAAATTCCTTGTTGTCGAGCTTTGCTTGCTCGAAATGCGGGGCAAAGCGCGACTGCTTTTCAAGCTGGGGCAGGGCGAAATATTTGGCGATGCGCGCCAGCTCTTTCTGGTCGACTTCCGTGGTCTGCGCCGGATGGCGGGCGTATTCGGCTTCCACTTCGCTGCGGAATTTCTCCGCGCCAAGCTCATGCACCAGAATCTTGATGCGCGCCTTGTATTTGTTGTCGCGCCGTCCATAGAGATTGTAGACGCGCATGATCGCTTCGAGGTAGGCGATCAGCTCCTTCTCGGGCAGGAACTCGCGAACCGTGATGGCGACGATCGGCGTGCGACCCTGACCGCCGCCTGCCAGCACTTCCCAACCCGCTTCGCCCTTGCCGTCGCGATGCAAACGAAGACCGATGTCATGCACTTTCACGGCGGCGCGATCGTTCGGCGCACCGGTGACCGCCACTTTGAACTTGCGCGGCAGGTACGAGAACTCGGGATGAAGGCTCGACCATTGCCTGAGCAATTCGCCGACAGGACGCGGATCGGCGATCTCGTCCGCGGCAGCGCCCGCCCAGTGATCGGTCGTCACGTTGCGGATGCAATTGCCGGACGTCTGGATCGCATGCATCTCGACTTCGGCGAGGGCCGCGAGAATGTCCGCCGTGTCCTCAAGCTTGATCCAGTTGTACTGGATGTTCTGGCGCGTGGTGAAATGGCCGTAACCCCGATCATATTTTTCGGCAATCATCGCCAGCTGCCGCATCTGTCTTGAAGAGAGTGTGCCATAGGGAACGGCCACCCGCAGCATATAGGCGTGAAGCTGCAAATAGAGCCCGTTCATCAGCCGCAACGGGCGGAACTCGTCCTCCGTGAGCTCGCCCTTGAGACGGCGGTCCGCTTGATCGCGGAACTGCGCGGTGCGCTCGCGCACGAACTGATGATCGAATTCGTCGTAGCGGTACATGACTAGGCTGCCTCCTCGGGAGCGGCAAAGCCGCCCTCCGTCCCATCGGCCTGTTTCCCAAGATCGAGTCTGACCGTTGGCCCGAGCGTTCTCATGCGTTCGCGGATATGGCTCGCGCGGATGCGTCCGCCGACGCGCGTTGCCTCGAAGAGATAGCCGCCGGTCACCAGCGTTGCATGCTCGTCATCCTTGGCGCGAGCTTCCAATGCCGCGGCCGCCCGCGGCTCCAGCGCCAGCACCGCGTCGTCGATCTTCTCGCTCCACTGGCCGGACCGGGTGAGGAACACGACGATCCCGTCGCGCAGACGGTTGGCCGTCATCACCTTGCCCTTTTCGATCACGCTCATGATGCAGCCCTCAAAACCGCGTCCGTGATGTCTCCCCGCACAGGGAAGACAACGACGTCCGCCGGAACTCTTGCCTGCGCCAGCGGCAGTCCAATCGCCGCGGCCATGCCCGGCACGATCTCGACGGGAATGCCTTGCGCTTCGAGTGCAGCTTGTTCCTCGCCGTCGGAACCAAACACATTGAGATCGCCGATCTTGAGACGCACGACGATCCTTCCTGCTTTGGCTTCGCGAATGAGTATGGCGTTGATGTCGGGCTGGCCGAAAGGCGTCTTGCGAGCGGCAAGCCGCACGGCATCGCGCCTTGCCATTTCGAGAATGGCTGGATTGACCAACTGGTCGTGGACGATGACATCGGCTTCCTGCAGCTTGCGTTGGGCCTTGAGCGTCAGGAGTTCCGGATCGCCGGGGCCAGCGCCCACAAGCGATACGCTGCCCGCGCGCGGAGCGGCTTCATCGCGAAACAGGCTCTCCACGCCGGAGCTGTAGCGGCCAAGATCGCCCGAGAGAAAGTAGTCGCGAACATCGCCGAAGAAGTAGCGCTGCCAGAAGCCGCGGCGGCGGTTGCCCGGCGGCATTGCATCGGCAACGCGGGGACGCAGTCCAGCGGCAGCCTTCGCCAGCGTTCCAAGCGCCTGCGGGAGCAGGGCATCGATCTTCGCGCGAAGGCCCCGCCCGAGCATCGGCGCCGTTCCCTCGGTGCCGATCGCCACGACCACGGGATCGCGGTCCACAATCGAGGGAACGATGAAGGTGCAAAGCGATGCATCGTCCACGGCGTTCACCGGGATGTTATGCTTCTTCGCCGCCTTCGAAACCGCGTCGTTCAGCGACGGATCAGCGGAGAAGACAACTGCCGCATCGTCGAGCAATTCCGTCCGGAATTCGCGGGCAAGCCAGTTCACGCGCGGCTCGCTTGCAAGTTCGTCATGAAGAACGGACGCGATCACCGAGATCTTCGCTTCGGTCTTGAGCAACAGCCGCACCTTGCGGAGCGCCTCCTCGCCGCCACCGATCACGACGACGTGGCGGTCCTTGAGGTCGAAGAAAATGGGGAAATAGCGCATCGCAGTTTTACCCGTTGGCCACGAGCCGCACGGTCAAGCCGCTCAGCTCCGGCGAATAGATGATCTGGCAAGACAGTCTTGAGGAGGGCCCGGCAACGGGGACTTCATCCAACATGGCCTCCTCATCGTCATTGGCGGGAACGAGCTTGGACGCCCACGCTCCATCGACGTCCACATGGCAGGTGGCGCAGGAGCAGGCGCCGCCGCAGAGGCCGCCCACATCGAAGCCATGCTCGCGGATGATTTCCATGACCCGCCAGCCCTCGACCGCATCCAGGATGTGGCTTACGCCGTCCTTGTCGATCAGCTTGATAACGCTCATGGCCTCTTCCTGTTTGCTTCGCCGGACGATCCGCCGGTTTCCGTCCTTTGCCCCAAATCTCAGAATTTGCTTGATTTTTAACAGAAAGGGGCACTAGGTAGGGGTTAATCTAGGTCCATTCCGTTAATTGTTCGTTTTAACGAACGAAAGTTCTAAACTCGGAACAGCATCATGTCAATACGGCGCGGCAAGCGGGCTACGGCCTCCGAAAGCGACTCTTCACCGGCGCTGGGCAAGACCATTCAGAGGCTCAGGAAAGCCTACAACATGTCCCTGGGGGAACTGTCGGAGCAGTCCGGGGTTGCCAAGTCGATCATCTCCCAGATCGAGCGCAACGAAACAAACCCAACGCTTTCAACGGTTTACCGCCTTTCGCGGGCGCTCGACACAAGCATCCTGGACAAGCTGCCGCTCGCGATACGCCTGGAGGTCATGCAGGCGTACGGCTTGCAGGGCGTCCGGGGTCTGCACGCCGATCAGCCTGCCACGCGCCCCCACCGCAGCACTAAGCGGCCCCGCGCAGGTGCTGCCTCCATCTCCACTGATCGATCTGCCCGGCTCAGCACACCCCGCAAGCGCTCGGCTCCTGCACGCTCGGCGCGAGTTGTGAAGGAGGCAAAGGCGGAGGGCTCATCAGCCTGCGCAGCTGCGGTTGAGGGCGGCATTGCCGGCGCACGCGCAGCTGTTGGCGGTGCGCGTGGACGGACGCTGGGTCACCCCAGCTGCCCCCCGGCCGACACGGCCGACCATGCTCTGACCGTTCGCCTTCCCGTGCCGGGCGATCA
>JAAURV010000314.1 GCA_012032065.1 Hyphomicrobiales bacterium | reverse complement strand
TAACCGCTACTTCGCGCGAGCCCTTGGCGCTGAAGAAGACCGACCGGCCCGGATGGAGACGGTGCTCTATGTGACCGCCGATGTGCTCCGCATCATCGGCATTCTGGTTCAGCCTTATGTCCCGGCCTCGGCTTCGAAGCTGCTCGATCTCCTCGCCGTCGAGGGTAGGGGTGGAGGGGACCTGCCCCATCGCTTGAAATCCGGCATTCCCCTGCCGCCGCCGCAGCCGGTCTTCCCGCGCTATGTCGATCCCGAAGAAGCGGTTAAACCCGCCTGATCATGCTGCGGATTGTCGATAGCCATTGCCACCTCGATTACGAGGGGCTCGCCGAGAGGCTTCCGGATGTGCTCGCGCGCGCTGAAGAGGCGGGCGCCGGTCTCATGGTGTCGATCGGAACCCGTGTGCGGCGTTTCGACCTGTTGCTGAAAATCGCCGAAACTTATCCCAATGTTTACTGCACCGTCGGCACCCATCCTCATAATGCAGCGGAAGAGCCGGACGTAACCGTGGATAATCTAGTGGAATTAAGCCGGCACCCGAGGGTCGTCGGAATCGGCGAAGCGGGCCTCGACTATCACTACGACTACAGCCCGCGCGAAACCCAGGCCGCCAGCTTCCGCGTCCACATCGCCGCTGCGCGCCAAGCCGGCCTGCCGCTCGTCATCCATAGCCGAGAAGCCGAAGACGATACGGCCGCAATCCTCGAAGATGAGATGAATAAAGGCCCGTTCAAGCCGCTCCTCCACTGCTACACCTCGAAACCCAGCCTCGCTGAGCGCGGGCTGAAGCTCGGCGCGTACGTCTCGTTTTCCGGCATCCTCACCTACAAGAACGCGGAGGACATTCGCACCGTTGCCCGTGAAGTGCCGGAAGATCGGTTGCTGGTTGAAACCGATGCACCCTATCTCGCGCCCGTTCCCATGCGCGGGAAAACCAACGAACCGGCGTTCGTCGTCCATACGCTCACCCAATTGGCCGCGCTCAAACAAAGGACTCCGGAAGAGATGGCGCGCGCCACAAACCGCAATTTCTTCGCCCTGTTCGGCAAGGCGAAGCCGCCAGAGTCCTTCTCCGGCTGGCTGTGACGCTCACCGCCACCATACTGGGCTGCGGCTCATCCGGCGGCGTTCCGAGGATCGGTGGCGATTGGGGCGCTTGCAATCCTGCAAACCCAAAGAACCGCAGGCGGCGCTGCTCCTTGCTGCTGCGCCAGCGCGGCGATAACGGAGAGACCACGGTTCTCATCGACACGTCGCCCGATTTACGCGAACAGATGCTGGCGGAGGGCATCGGCCATCTCGATGCCGTGCTCTACACTCACGAGCACGCCGACCACACCCACGGCATCGACGAACTCCGCGCCTTCTATCTGCGCCAGCGCCGCCGCGTTCCTCTATGGGCCGATGCCGTCACCGGGCAAATGCTGGTGTCGCGCTTCGGATATTGCTTCTCCTCCCCTGCCGGAAGCGACTATCCGCCGATTGCGACCCTGCACATGCTCGCAGCCCAGCACGAAACCGCCGTCGATGGGGCAGGGGGCCCTCTTCGCGCCATGCCTTTCCGCGTCCATCACGGCCAGACCGATGCCTTCGGATTCCGGATCGGCGCCCTCGCCTACACGCCCGATATCAATGGCGTACCCGAGGAAAGTCTGAAAGCGCTGGAAAACCTCGATCTCTGGATTGTCGACGCGCTCCGCCGCAACCGTCATCCCAGCCATTTCAGCCTCGCGGAAACTTTGGCATGGATCGAGCAACTGAAGCCGCGCCGTGCTATCGTCACCAACATGCATGTCGATCTTGACTTCGATACACTGGCGGCCGAGCTTCCGCCCAATGTCTCTCCGGCCTATGACGGCCTGACCGTGGAGATTTCCCAATGATCAAATTTTCAACTCTTGCCGCAGTGCTCATGACCAGCGCCGCGCCCGCGCTGGCGCAAACCGCCTGCGACCCCGCCAAGCTTGCGGCCGCGGTGGATCGCTACGCGGCCGAACCCTTCGGTGCGCGCTCGTGGCGAATGTTGAAAGGCTTGGGGGACCCTGAAATCGAACCCGTGGGCGGCGGCGGCGACAGTTGGGACGCGCGCGATGCATGGAAGAAGCTCGTGGCGGAATTGGCGCCTGGTTTGGCCGGCGTGCAGGAACCGGACTATGCCTGCCGCATCGGCTATCCGTTGCAGGTTCTGAAGTCTCGCGTCGCCGCACTCGGAAAAGAACATCCCTACATTCAACAGTGGCTGCGCGCGCAAGAGGCCGTGTTCCAGGCCTGTGCCGGATCGCAAGCGATCGCGGGCCTGCCGGAGCCTCTCGAAGTCATGCCCAAGGACGCGAAGATGCAGGCCGACGACCGCTCCTATCAGGAGGCATCGATCGCCTTCTACCGCGACAAGCAGCTTGCCATTCAGCAGTTCCGCCGCATTGCCCAGGCGGACTCGCCACACCGCGCCAGCGCCCGCTACAACGTGGCGAACCTTCTGGCGAATGCCAAGCAGCCCGCCGAAGCGCGCGCCGAAGCGCAGGCCATTCTCGCCGATTCTTCCGCCTCATCGGTCCACACGATCACCAAGGAACTCCTGGGCTACATCGCTAATCTCGAAGACACGGCGGCAGGCTGGACCAGCCTGATCGATCAGAGCGTCGCATCCATCGAAACGCCACGCGCCGAGATCGAAGGCTCTCTCGGCAAATCGTCCGACTATGCCCGCGCACTTTACGATATCGACTATGTCGGCATCCGCGCCAAGGACGATGACTTCTGGCTCGAAGGCAAACTTCCCGAGAACCCGACCGTTTCCAAAGCCATCGTCGACACAGCCCGTTCGCATCCAATCGTGCCATGGATGATTGCCGGCCAAACTGCTCATGGCCGCGGCGAAACCGTGTCGTGGCAGTATCAGACCGAAAGCTGGCGCGCCAAGGCCAAGGACTATCTCACACGTGCGAGTACGCTTGCCGGCACGGGTAAACTGCCGCCGCTGGCCCAGACGGCACTCATGTCGCTCGCCACGGGAACTGACGATGCCTCGCGAGAGGAACTCTGGAAGCAAGCCAACGATTCAGCCAAGCGCGCGTTGGAAACCTGCGGCGAAGCGCCTGAAACGGCCGCGGCGGCTTGTTGTTGCAGCAAGCAGTGCGCACATCCGCCGCGGCGGGCAAGATCGATGAGGCCATCGCCGGCCTCAAGGCATCGCCTCTCAAAACCATGGCTACATACGCTCAGAGCTCCGTATGGCCGCTCGCTCAAAACCTGCTGGGGCAGGGCAACCTGACTGAGGCCCGGAAGCTCCGCGATCTCATCACACCCGACGCCATCAAGGCCCTGAACGCGGCAAACAACTCCACACTTGCCAACAACTACGCCACGTACCTCGCCTGGCTCGCCGAAGACGATCAAACCTGGCGCGCTGCTCTTGGCCTTCACACAACAAAGACCGAGTTGGCGGTCATGAACCTCCAGTCCGCCTCGCAACTCTGGGCGTTCGCCGAAGACCAGGGCTTCAACGCCGAGGAACGCGCACTCTTCGCCCGCGCCGCATGGACCCGCGGCTATGCCTTGGGCCGCAAGGCGGATGAAGCGAGGACCAAGCTTATGCTCGGCCTCAATCCCGCCATTGCGGATGCCTGGGCGAAAGCCGCCGCCGGCTATCCCAAGGCCGCGCCGGTGCGGCAGCAGCTGATCGCCATCCTGCGCAGCCCGCGGCTCAACATGCTGGTTAACTCGCCCGGAGAATGGGGCGCGGCCACCATGACCAACATGGAACAGGCCGGCATCGACTCCTTCGACCACAACGACCGCAACTGGTGGTGCCCGCTCGAAACCGATCGCCATCTCGAAGCGCTGCGTGGAGAGTTCGACCAACTCACCGGCAACGCTTTGCCTGAGTACAACATGAAGGGCGTCAACGCCTGGCTC
>JAAURV010000313.1 GCA_012032065.1 Hyphomicrobiales bacterium | reverse complement strand
AAATGTCCTCGCCGCCGAAATCCAGAAACAAGCGGCGCTCGGCGCCGACGGAAACTGGGGCGATTAGCGCCGCCTTCGTGCCCATGCTGCCATCGGGCATCGATGCAACCGCACCCCATCTCACCTGGGATGACCGCCCCTTCAATAAAGGCGAAGGCACCTTCTTCGAAATCGGCGGCTGCTATCGCCGCTATCACGCCCCCCTCTCGCGCACTGTCTATCTCGGCAAGCCTCCGCAAAAATTCTCGACGCCGAGAAAGCAGTCCTCGAAGCAACCGAAGCAGGCCTCGCCGAAGCCAAGCCCGGCAACACCTGCGAAGACGTGGCCATCGCCTTCTTCGATACGCTGACCAGATACGGCTTCTCGAAAGACTCCCGCACCGGCTATTCGATCGGCCTCTCCTATCCGCCCGATTGGGGCGAGCGCACCATGTCCTTGCGCCGCGGCGACAGGACGGTGCTCCGCGAAAACATGACCCTCCACTTCATGCCCGCCCTCTGGCTCGAAGACGGCGGCCTCGAACTGTCCGAAACCATCCTGATCACGCCAAGCGGCGCTGAATGCCTGTGCAAGACGCCGCGCAAGCTGGTGGTGAAGGCGTAGAAAACAGCAATGTTCACGCTATCAAGAAGCTATTTGGAAAATCAGAGGCTCAAAGCGAGGCGGCCCCGCCTTCGGAGAATACACACTCCGTGCTGATACGCTTCGACTACGGACAGGAGGATCCTGAAGACCTCTATGCAGTCGAAGACCGGTTGAGTGCGCTTGTTGAGGAGGCTGGTGCGGGAGAACTCGACGGGCACGAAATCGCCATCGATGGATCGCATGGGACGATTTATCTTTATGGGCCGAATGCCGCCGTACTTTTTGCAACGATAAGACCAGCCCTCAAAAGCTCGCCTTGCATCAAGAAACCGCGAATAGCTCTCCGCTATGGTCCACCGGATGACGAATCCGCGAAAGAGGTCGAAGTCGATCTCGACTCACGCTGCGTTTCCCTAGAGCAACCGGCGGTCATTCGACCGCCGGTAAGTTGCTCTAGCAATTTGAATCTGGCGCATAGCTGAACGCTCAAGTGATTCCACTTGAGCGCGTTATGCGCTAGTAATACGTCTCCCGCTCCGGCTGCGTAAGAATGTCCTCAATGACATTGAGCGGAATGGGCAGCATGCGCAGGCCGCACTCATTCAGCGCGTCGGCGAAGAGCTTCGCCGTCGAAAGCAGGCGGCGGTCGGATTGGTCGTGCACGATTTCCTTGATCACGCGGCTGTAGCTCCCTTCATCGCTGTGCTGGCAGGCGGCAATCAGGGCCATGACCAGACATTCGTCGCGGCAGAGCCTGTGCGTGGCGCCCGGAAACGCATTGAGATGGCGCCGCGCCAGATGCCGCAGCATCCTCACCCATTGCCCCAGCGCCAGCACGATTGGCCCCGCCGCCCGTGCGCCAAGCTCATTCACATAGAGGTCGGAAGCGCGCTCCCAGCAGGCCACACAGGCCGTGTCATAGCCGCCCATCCACTGCCGGTAGCCCTGCAGAACCAGCCGTTCCGGAGCCCGGTCGAGATAACATCCTTCGTTGCAACAGTTTAATCTTGTTGCCATTTCCAGTTTCCGACTAATTTACTCGGATATATGGCAGAAACCTGTCCCGTCTGTCAACTGCCGCTGGTCCATTGAGGCAACGGTGGACCCGTCTATAGTGCGGAAAAGTCAGGGAGCGACGCCATGCCAGAGAAATCCAAATTCAACCAACCCATGTCTGGCCTGATAACGCCGCGCTTCGGCGGCATCGCCACCTTTTATCGCCTGCCGCACGTACCGCTCGACGACGCGAACGGCGTCGACATCGGCATTGTCGGCATTCCCTGGGATGGCGGCACCACAAATCGCCCCGGCCCCCGCCATGGGCCGCGCCAGATGCGCGATCAATCCTCCATGGTCCGCCGCATGCATCAGACCACGCGGATCGTTCCCTACGATCTCGCCAACGTGGCCGACCTCGGCGATTGCCCGGTGAACCCCGCCAATGTCGATGATGCGCTCAAACGCGTCGAAGCCTATTTCAAGAAACTCGTCGCCAAAAACATCCGCCCGCTTTCGGCTGGCGGCGATCACTTGAGCTCGCTTCCCGTGCTGCGCGCGCTGGGCGCCAAGAAACCCGTCGGCATGATTCACTTCGATGCCCACACCGATCTCTACGACAGTTATTTCGGCGGCTTCAAATATACCCACGGCACGCCCTTCCGCCGCGCCATTGAGGAAGGCGTGCTCGATCCCAAGCGCACGATCCAGATCGGCCTGCGCGGCTCCATGTACGACAACGACGATTTCGAATTCGGCGAGAAAATGGGCGTGCGCCTCATGCGCATCGAAGAAGCCAAGGAGCTCGGCTCCGCGAAAGTCATGGAGATCGCAAGGCAGGTCGCGGGCAGCGGCGAAACCTATGTCAGCTTCGACATCGACATGCTCGATCCCGTCTATGCACCTGGCACCGGCACGCCGGAAATCGGCGGCTTCACCACCTTCGAAGCGCAGCAGATGCTGCGCGGGCTTCGAGGCCTCAACATCGTGGGTGCCGACGTGGTGGAAGTCTCCCCGCCCTTCGATCCGAGCGGTGTCACCGCCTATGCCGGCGTCACCATGATGTTCGAAATCCTCTGCTCGATGGCCGAGGACGTGGCCAGGCGGCGCGGCGCCTGATGCATTCCTATCTCAATTCCGGCGCGCGCTTCCCATCATGCAAGGCTCGCCGCCCGCACTCGTGCCTTCAAGAATGGATTGGGACCGCCCGCCCTGGAACCGCTGGGCCTTCCAGCATGTGCGCGAGATTCTCCCTACCGCCGAAGTGTGGCGCGGAACCGGTCCGGTGCGGGAGCTTCCCCGCAACGATCAAGACCTCGATCGCCTCCAAGTCGCGGGCGTCGAGGGCGAACCCGCAACCCTCGCCACTCTTCTTGATCAAACCTGCACGGACGGTCTTATCGTGCTGAAGGACGGCGCCATCGTCCATGAGCGTTACTTCAACGGCATGACCGAGCGCACGCTACATCTCTCGCAATCCGTCGCCAAATCCATCACCGCCGCCGTTGCCGGCATCCTGATCGGCCGCGGCGTTCTCAACGTAAATGCTCCGATCACGGACTATCTGCCCGAACTCCACGAAACCGCCTGGCGCGGCGCAACGCTGCAGCATGTCCTCGACATGACCACGGGCGTGCGCTTCAGCGAAGACTACACCGATCCCTATTCCGATATCGGCCGGAGCGATGTCGCCTCGGGCTGGAAACCAATTCCGCCCGGCAGCGATCCCGATTTCCGCTGGCCGCGCACATGTGGGAGTTGATCCTGTCGCTGACCGAAACCGAGCGCCCCGCATGGCGAACTCTTCGCCTATCGCTCGATCGAAACCGACGTCCTCGCCTTCGCCATGGAGCGCGCCACGGGCAAGCGCTTGCCGCAACTCGTCTCCGAGGAGCTCTGGCAGAAAGCCGGCATGGAAGAAAGCGCTAGCTTCACCCTCGACGCGGCGGACTATGCGCTGGCCGACGGCGGCTTCAACGCCACGCTCCGCGACTACGCCCGCTTCGGCCAGCTCATCCTGGAGAACGGCGGCAACATCATCCCGACCCACTGGATCGAATCCACCCGCACCGGCAACCACGCCATCTTCCACGCCCCCTACACGCTGACACTTCCCCAAGGCGCCTACCGCAACCAGTTCTGGATCGAGGACCCCGTCAACCGCGCCATCATGGCCCGCGGCGTTTTCGGCCAGCTCATCTACATCGACTGGCAGCACCAACTGGTCGCGGTGAAACTCTCGAGCTGGCCCGATTTCCTCAACACCCCCTTCAGCAACGCCACCCTCAGCGCCATTCATGCGATCGCGCAGCATGTGGAATAACGTCCTCTCCC
>JAAURV010000026.1 GCA_012032065.1 Hyphomicrobiales bacterium | reverse complement strand
ACACATTCCGCTTGCGACTGTTCGGTGAGCGCCGAAAGCCGATCGTTCGAGTAACGCGCATAACCGCGCACGCCTCCGGGATAGACATAGTCGGCAACGAGCAAATCCGATGGCCCATCGGTTTTCGTTTGCAGGATGAACTTGCCTTCGAATTTGAGCGCCGCTCCCAGCATTGCCGTAAGCGACACCGCTTCGGCCAAGAGCGCGGAGATCGCTGGCGGATAGTCGTGCCGGCGCAGAATGTCGTCCACCACTGCGCCGAGCCGCACGAGTCTCCCGCGCACGCCAAGCGGCTTGATCTCGAAGGGCAGCACGAGATCGTCGGGGAGAGGCGCCGCCATCTCAGGCTCCGGGCTTCAGGCAGTGGAGCAGAATGCTTTTCTGGATATGAAGCCGGTTCTCCGCTTCGTCGAAGATCGCCGAGTGCGGCCCGTCCATCACGTCGTCCGTCACTTCCTCGCCGCGATGCGCGGGCAGGCAATGCATGAACATGGCGCCCGGTGCGGCAAGCTTCATCAGCGCCGCATTGACCTGATAGGGCTTCAAAAGATTATGCCGCGACGCCGCGTCTTCGTCGTGCATCGATACCCAGGCATCGGTGATCACGCAGTTGGCGCCGCGCACTGCATCTTGCGGAGAGGTGGTGAGACGGATCGCGGCATTGTTCTTGGCGGCCCAAGCGAGGTTCCGAGGTTCAGGCGCGAGTTGCTCGGGGCAGCCAAGCCGCAACTCGCCGCCCAGCAACGCCACGGCTTGTATCCATGACGCCGCGACATTGTTCCCGTCGCCCACCCACGCGATCTTCTGCTGTGCGAGAGGCCCGCGCTCCTCCTCGAGCGTCATCACATCCGCCATCACCTGGCAAGGATGAGTGAGGCTGGTGAGCCCGTTGATCACCGGCACCGTCGCATGCTCCGCAAGTTCCGCCAGATGCGTGTGATCGGAGGCGCGCAGCATGATCGCATCGACATAGCGCGACAGCACCCGCGCCGTATCGGCAATCGTCTCGCCGCGCCCAATCTGAGTTTCGTTTGCCGAGAGCGCCAACACCTCGCCGCCAAGCTGGCGCATGGCGACTTCGAATGACACCCGCGTGCGCGTCGAGGGGCGCTGGAAGATTAGCGCCAGCATATGGCCCTTGAGCGGGAGATCGGGATCGGGCTTACCCTTGGGCCAGCCGCTCCTTGCTTGCTTGCGTTGCCGCGCGCTCGCGATGATGCGGCCGAGTGCTGCGCCGTCGAAATCGCGCAAATCGAGAAAATGCCTGGGAGACGCGGCCATCGGGAATCTCAGGCGGCCTTGACGGAGAGTGACGTGCAGGCGCGATCAAGCCGGTTGATGGCCTCGCCGATGTCGGCATCCGTCACCACAAGTGGCGGCAGAAGCCGCACCACATTTTCGCCGGCGCCGATAACGAGCAGATGCTGTTCGAGCGCCGCCGCTTGCACCGCCGTGTTCGGCGCCTTGCACTTGATGCCCATCATCAGGCCGGCGCCGCGAATCTCCTCGATCACATCGGGATGGGCATCCTTGAGCCAGGCAAGTTTCTGCTTCAGCACCAGCGCGCGCTGCTTGACGCTTTCGAGAAAACCCGGCTCCAGCACCACATCCAGCACCGCATTGCCAACCGCGGTCGCCAGAGGATTGCCGCCGAAGGTCGAGCCATGGGTACCCGCCGTCATGCCATGAGCGGCGCGCGCGGTCGCGAGACAAGCACCCAGCGGAAATCCGCCACCAATGCCCTTGGCAATCGCCATGATGTCGGGCGTCACACCCGCCCATTCATGAGCGAAGAGTTTGCCCGTGCGGCCAATGCCGCATTGCACTTCGTCGAAAATCAGAAGCAGCCCGTTGGCATCGCAAATCTCGCGAAGCTTTCTAAGGCTCGCATTGGAAACCGCGCGAATGCCGCCCTCGCCCTGCACGGGTTCGATGAGAATACCGGCCGTCTCTGGACCGATGGTTTTCTCAAGCGCCTCAATATCATCGAATGGCACTTGCGGAAAACCTTCCACCTTGGGCCCGAATCCTTCGATGTACTTTGCCTGCCCGCCCGCTGCGATGGTCGCCAGCGTGCGCCCATGAAAGGCGCCTTCGAAGGTGATGATGTGGAAACGCTCAGGGTTCCCGTTCGCCGCGTGGAACTTCCGCGCCATCTTGATCGAGCATTCAAGTGCCTCGGCCCCCGAATTGGTGAAGAACACCGTCTCGGCAAAGGTGTTCTCGATCAACCGCCGCGCCAGTTTCTCCTGTCCCGGCATCTGATAGAGATTGGACGTGTGCCAGATCTTCTGCGCCTGCTCGGTCAACGCCTTGATGAGATGTGGGTGCGCATGTCCGCAGCTCGTCACCGCCACACCGGCGCCGAAATCGAGATACTCCTCGCCCTCCGGCGTATAGACGCGCACGCCCTCGCCCCGCTCAAAGGACACTTTGGCGCGGTTATAAGTGGGAAGCACAGGCGCAATCATCGTCAAACGCTCGCCTCGAAATGAAAAAACACCGCAACGCGGGCGGTGCACCGAACCTATATGTCCATGATTGCTTTGGGTCAATTCCGCGAAAGCTGACTCTTACGGCACCTGAGTCAAAACAGCGCATGGACTGGAGATTCCCGGCCTTGCTAGGGTTTCGTTAACCATGTCCGCCTGCGAGAAGTCTGGGGAAAACGGCTCCGCGGAGGGCTTGGGAAGGTTGCAGCTGGCGTACCGCGTATAGTAGTGTCTGCGGCATCAGCTACGAGATGTAGCGTTTCAAGGTCATGTGTAGACATCATACGTGGGGTTTGGGGACTCCGCGGCAAACGGGGGATTCGTAGTGAGCGATATGCCGGTTAATGCCTCAGGCGGCGAAAAATTGTCCTGGACTGAAGATCGTGTCGAACTTCTGAAGAAACTGTGGGCAGATGGCCTGAGCGCCAGCCAGATTGCGGCGCGCCTCGGCCATGGCGTCACCCGCAACGCGGTGATCGGCAAGGTGCACCGGCTCAATCTCTCGGGCAGAGTCACTCAGCCACGCTCCACCGCACCCAGGGCGCCGCGCAAGACCCGGGAACCCTCGCATCCCGGCCGCACCACTGGCATGCGTCGATGCCGTCGGCGGGAAATACCGCGCTCAAGGCCTTCCGCCATGCGGAGCCGGCGCCCAGGCAGATTTCCATTCCCGAGCCAGCGCCGCTTCGCCTCGTCGATCTGCCCAAGGATGGCCGTATCACCATCCTCCATCTCTCGGACAAGACCTGCAAATGGCCGATCGGCGATCCGGGGCATGAAGACTTCTGTTTCTGCGGCCACAAGCCGCGCGACGGCTCGCCCTACTGCGAATACCACGCCCGCGCCGCGTATCAGCCGCTGCAGGATCGCCGCCAGCGCCGGTTTGGATAGAGAGCATCCGCTGTCAGGGAACTCCGGCTTCCCGAAGATCCGCGACGAACGACAGCGAAAGCCGCTCGTCCTGAAAGGGTTTCGACTTGCTCCATTCCAGAGCCGTGAATTCCGGGTCGAGGCGCAGAACCTCGCGCGCTGTGGCGCGCGCATCGTTCATGCTTCCTTGCCGGCATAAAGACACCGTCAATCCGATAAAGGCGCGTACGTAAACCGGATGATGCAAAATCACCTCGCGGAAAATCCGCTCGGCCTCGTGAACGTTGCCAATGGCAATATACGAGAGTCCCAGATTTGAAGGTATCCAGGCGGGCGCATGCGGGCTCGTCGCAAGCGCCGACGAATAGGCGGCGATGGCGGATTCGAAATCCCCCATGAGGTCGTAGAGCGCGCCCATGTAGCCGATCACTTCGGGGCTGTGGGGCGCGAGCGCCACGGCGGAATGGATATGCGTTAGCGCCGCATCCCAGTCTTTGCGGAAGAAGCACAGGAACGCTTGAAGCGCGAACACGTCGGGATGCTGCGCGGCAAGTTTGCGAGCCACCGCACACTGGAGTTCGGCATTGGCGATCGAAGCAGCCTCATCGGAGCTCCACCCAAGCCTCACGTCATCGAGATGACAGAAGCCCAAGGCCACTGCCGCGCTGAGATAGTTATTGTCGAGTTTGAGCGCCTCGCCATAAAGCTCCTTGGCTTTCAGGTGCCCCTCGCGCGTGAATCGCCTCTCAATGTCATGCGCGCGCTGGAACAATTCCCAGGCCCGCCCCGACTTCGTGCCGCGCCGCCAGAGTTGGATTTGCGCACCCTCCGTCAGATGCAGCTGCAGTGCGGTCACAATCTCCTGGGAGATCTGATCCTGCACGTCGAACGAGCTTTCGAGGTCGCAATCGAACCGCTCCGACCAGATCGTCGTTCCATCCGAGGCCGACATCAGCCTGCCAATGATGCGCGCGTGGCTCCCGACCTGCCGCACGGTTCCGGAGAGAAGATAGTCATGGGAAATGGACGACTTCGCGGCGGGATCGGTCGCCGTCAGCGTGTTGGCGAGATGAGAGAGAATGACCTGGATCTCTTCGGCGAGCGCCACGCCGAATTGTTCGCTTTCCGCGCCGCCGCCGATGTTCCGGAAAGGCTCCAGTTTGAGCACCGGCTTGACAATCCGCCGGAGGAGTTGAGTGGGGGTCTTCAGCCGCGGGCCCGTTTTCTCGATGAACTCCTCGTATGACGGCAGCCAGGCGCGTTGAACCCGAACCGGCGCATCGATGTTCTTCAGCTTCTTCGCGCCGACGTCGCGAATGAGAAAGCCCTCTGGCGGCGTAAGCGAGGCGGGCGGGCCGGTAAACATGATTTCGCCGGGGCTCGCGAGCGATTGTAGCCGCGAGGAAACGTTGATGGCGTTGCCGAAGTAGTCTTCGCCTATCGAATAGACATCGCCGAAGGCGATCCCGATTTTCCAGTGGCCCGGAGGCAATTCGCCATGTGCCTGGTGATGTTGCATCAGGTTCATCTGGCTTCCGGCCGCGGCGTCGAATGCATCGCTAAACTGCCTGAAAGTCGCGAAAACGAAATCGCCGGGAGTCTGTAGAACCTTGCCGGAATTCTTCAGGATGTGGCTGGCGATGATTGTCCTGGTCGCGCGCAAAACCAGGAAGCCGGACTGCGGATCGCGGAACATGAGTTCGCTGTAGCCTGCGAGATCGGCGGTAAAGACCGCAAGCTCTTCATGGTGCTGGGACGACTCGCTGGCCAGCGCGGCGCCGGTCTGGTGATCTCTATTGGCCATCGTTGTCCGTTTTGTTTTTGGCGTCACAAGTACTAGCGTTGGCGCGGCGGCGTGGAAAGGTGCAAATGCGGATTGGCAGGATGGCGGCAGGGGCGGGGGTGGAGCGCGCTTTCCTCATCGGTCTTGGCGATGGATGTCCCGTGCATGTAGCAGCTGCCGTCCTAACCGCGGACGAATGGGGGCGGCGCAGAACCGTAAGCGGGCGCGGCTCCTCTCCCGCGGAAGCCATGCAGGCTTGCATTTTCGAAGCTATAGAGCGGTCGAGTGCGGTGTTCTCGAATAAGGTGATGGTTGTGCGAGCGGCGGCTGCGGACTTGGGGGATCAGGCAATCGACCCCATGCAGCTGCTGCTGATTTCCGGCCGCCAGTATCACGAACGGCCGGAATGGAATCTCCGCGTCACGGCCGACCACCGGCTCCCGCGAAAGTTCGATCCGCTGCATCCGGCAGCATGGGTGCCCGCACGCGGATTGCACGGCGGCCAAGACGTGCTCATGCCTGCGGCTTACGTCTATCTCGGTTATCCGGACGCGCTCACTGAAGGATTCACGATTCCGGATTCGAGCGGGCTTGCCTGCGGACAATCCAGGGAAGATGCGCTTGAACGAGCGCTGCTTGAGTTAGTTGAGCGGGATGCGGTCGCGATTTGGTGGTATGGCCGCGTCAGGCGGCCGCTCTTGGCGCTTGATCCTGAACGGACGGGGCTGGCCAGAGACGTGGCTGCATGGGTGTCGCGCCACGGGCGTCAATTTTGGATTCTCGACCTCACCCACGATCTCGGCGTGCCCGTGGCCGCCGCCATGTCGTGCGAGAATGATGGCTCAGATTTTTCGATCGGCTTTGGCGCGGGATATGAAACAGACGAAGCCACGCGCGCGGCCGCGGGCGAACTCATCCAGTTTGAAGCAACGAAAAAACTGCGCGAAGGCAATGAGGCGCCGGCGGACTGGGTGACGTGGTGCGCATCGGCGCGCGTTGGCGATCACCCGCATCTTCTTCCCGCCCGCGAGGCCACGCCGGTGCCGATAGGCAGCGGGCCGGTGCAAGCCCGGCTTGCCGCGGCGGGGCTTCCGGCATTCGCCGTGGAGTTTCCCGCGGGCGGCGCGGAATCCGTGGTGCGGGCGATTGTTCCCGGACTCCGGAGCATTTGGCCCCGCTTCGCGCCAGGACGCCTGTACGATGTGCCGGCCCGGCTTGGATGGCACGAGCGAATTCTGAGCGAGGGAGAAATGAACCCAATATCAATACTATATTGATCGGCAATTTTCGTGTATTATTCTTTTGCAGTAACGAAAGACCGGAGTGTCAATGGAACAACAATTGCGCCTCCGGCCCGCGCGGGAAGCCGATGTGGCGGATTTAGCGGCTTTGATGGACATCGCTAGTCACGGGATCGCGGCTCGCATCTGGTGCGAGCAGTCGAAGACGGATGTTTCCCCGCTTGAAACCGGCATCGCGCAAATCCTTGGACGCAAGCTTTTGCCGTCCTTTCTTGGGAACTGGGTGATCGCATCGAGCGGCGGAAGGATCACAGGCGCATACGCGGGGTATATCGTGCCGGAACCTTTCGATCCGGGCGACTCGGGCACGTTGCATCCGGTCCACGCGCCACTCCTCGAACTGGAAGCGCTTTCAGCCGCCGCGTGGTTCCTGGTGGCTATTGCTGTCTATCCACAATTTCGCAGGAGAGGCCATGCGAGGGCAATGTTGCGGCACGCCGAGTCCGCCGCGCGCGGACGTGGTGCGCGGCGGATGGCCATGGCGCTGAGCGGAAGGAACGATCCGGCCATGGCGCTCTACGCTGGCGCTGGCTTTGAAGAGGCGGCCCGGCGCCCCCGCATAGGTTTTTCGATCTTGCCGCTGGACGATGAATGGGTCCTGATGTCGAAAGCTTTGGAAGCCCGGAAGTATCCGTAATATCCCTACCGGCCGCATCCTTGCAGGCAGGCGCGCCCCATCTCGATGTCCTTCTTGCGCCTTTCGTCAGGAGGCAAATCATCGTAGTACCGCTGCTTCCAGGCCGACCAAGTCGTGGCGCCGCCCTTACTAGGCTCGTCCACATCTGGCGTCGGTACGGCGATCCAGACAAGGCGCGTATTCTCGTCGAGATCGGTGTCGAAAACGAAATCGACCTGGATCGTCTTCGACGTATTCACCCGATCGTTGGTGTTGACGACCTCGCTGACCGCCTTCGAGAGCGCGGCCCGGTCGATGACCGGTCTATCTGGGTTCTTTTCGATGGCCGCCGACCACGAGTCGAATATCAGTTTGCCGATGGCCGCATTACCTTCGTCGCCGTCTTTAAATTTATCTTGAAACGCAATCTTCGCCATTTGATTCCTCTCCAGTTTGTTAGAAGCCGTTGACTTTGAAAGCCGAGATGTTCGCGACGGAGGTAGCCTGGCCATCGGGCACGGCCTGGATGTAGTAGTTCTCGTCCTTCTCGCTGGTTCCGGCGACCACCAGACCCACCAAATTCCTGTCTTCGTCCAGTATGGCGGCCCCGGAGTCGCCCACGGTCTGGAAGTATCCACTCACCGCCCGCACCCAACCCCAATACTTCGAACCATCGCTTGTTTCGTGCAGGAGTGCATAACATATGCCCAAATCTTTGCCGCTGGTGAGTCCGGATGCAGCGCCATATTTGGAGACGCGGATGCCGGCCGATGGCTGTTTTACGCCGGTGATCTCGCCCAGCCCTCTGACTTCGTATGGGGCGGTTGGCACTCCGGCATCGAGGGCAGCTCCAGCCAAGTCGATCCAGGTCTGACCGTTGGGAGCGGCGAAAGGATCCGTGTCCCAAGTGAGGGACGCACATTTGGGAAAGTTTGTGGTCGAATCGGTGCGTGTCAAATCTGGGATGTTGAGCACATGCGAGCAAGTCACCGCCTGGTTGGCAATACAGCGGCCTTCGACCGTCAAGTTGCGCGTTCCATCCGCGACGAACGCAACCGTGCCATAGTCGACGAGCCCGGTTGGCCGGGCGCCTGTCAAATCCCAAATCGGATCGCCGCCTCTCAGTGGGCCGGCATATTGAAAGGGCGGGCCAACGCTGGCCAACAGACACACCTTGCCCCGCGATGGAACGAACTGAAGATCGTGACCCGGCAGTTCGGCCAGCGATACTCTGCGGCCTCGAGGCGCCCGGAGTCTTTACGCCTTCTTGGTCTGGCCCGGCCCTGAATGGAACGGTTGCCTCATGATTCTCCTCAAATTCAACCTGGCACACGCCGCCGTCGTCACTGACAGGACCAATGCGCTTGATCCCGGAGGCGGATGGATCTGGGAAGCGCTCTAGCGTTTTGCGTATGATCTCGAAGTCCCGCTTGTCGCGGTCCGCGCCGGATGCGTCTGGTTGCTTCGCCATTTTCTGCTACCCCAATCGACTGCCGCGTATTTTGCGTCTTCTTCGGATTGCCCACTTACAACGAAACCATGCGATAAGGCTGATAGCAAGAGGAATGCGTTTGCCCCGCCTTGGCCCGGTTTCGCCCAAACGGTTTCCGGTAAAACACCATAACACAGTATTGAACGGTTGAGTGTGCGTTTTCTCACAAATAGACCGCAAGACTTTCCTATTCGCCGAAAATCCAAGTACTTATTCTGAGATTGGAGAAACCGAAGCCGAGGATTGGTTATCGCCCAAACCGCTCATTGAACGAGTAACCCATGCCGCGCACCGTGCGGATGGGGTCGGTTTCGCGGCCCCGTTTGAGTTGTCCGCGCAGGCGGCCGACGTGGACATCGACGGTGCGCTCGTCGACGAAATTGTCGCGGCCCCACACGGCGTCGAGCAGCTGCGAGCGCGAATAGACGCGCCCGGCATTGCCCATGAGATGTTCGAGCAGGCGGAACTCGGTGGGCGATAATCCGATATCGCGCTTCGCCCGCGTCACCCGCCTTGTGCGCCGGTTCAACACGATGTCGCCCGCTTGCAGCTCCTCCGCCGCGGCTGCCGGATTGCTTCGGCGCAGGATTGTCTTTACCCGCGCCAGCAGCTCCGGCACCGAGAACGGCTTGACGATGTAGTCGTCGGCTCCGGTGGCGAGGCCGCGCACGCGCTCGCTTTCTTCGCCGCGCGCTGTCAGCATGATGATCGGAATCTCGCGGGTTTCCGGCTTGGCGCGAAGCGCGCGGCAGGCTTCGATGCCGGACATGCCCGGAAGCATCCAGTCGAGCACGACGAGATCGGGTTTCTCTTCGCTCGCCAGCCGCACCGCCTCCTCGCCATTGGCCGTGCTCCGCACCGCGTAGCCTTCGGACTCGAAATTATAGGCGAGCAGAATTTGGATCGGTTCTTCGTCTTCGACGATGAGGATGTTCGCTGCCATGGACTATAGTGCCGCGTCGTAGCTTGTGATGCTGGTCTGGTCCTTTTTCGGCCGTTCCACCGGAATAGCCGTGCCGAAGGAGAGATAATAGATGTTTTCGGCGATGTTCGTCGTGTGATCGCCGATGCGCTCGAGATTCTTCGCGCCGAAGAGCAAATGCGTGCACAGTCCGATCATGCGCGGGTCTTCCATCATGTATGTCAACAATTCCCGGAAGATCGAATTGTAGAGCGCATCGATTTCCTCGTCGCTCCGCCACACGGCAAGCGCCTTCTCGGAATCGGAGCGTGCATAGGCGTCGAGAATGTCCTTGAGTTGCTCCTGCGCGAGCCGCCCCATGCGCGCGAAACCCGTCATCAGCCGCCGCGGCATCGGCTCCGAGATGGCATGCGACCGTTTCGCGGTGTTCTTGGCGAGATCGCCGATGCGCTCGAGGTCCGAGGCGATGCGGATCGCCACCATGATCTCGCGCAGGTCGCGCGCCATCGGTTGCCGCCGCGCGATGGTCAGAATGGCTTTCTCCTCGACCTGCACTTCGAGCGCGTCGATTTTCCCGTCCTGAGCGATCACCATGTCGGCGAGCTTGGTGTCGCGCTTGGAGATCGCCTGGATCGCGTCGGACAGCTGCTCCTCGGCGATGCCGCCCATCTGGGCCAGCATGGTCTTCAGCGCGGCGAGATCGTCGTCGTAGGATTTGACGATATGATCGGACATTTTTTGAGGTTCCTTATCCGAAACGGCCGGTGATGTAGTCCTGGGTGCGTTTGTCCCGCGGCGCCGTGAACACCTTGCCGGTGTCGCCGAACTCCACAAGCGTTCCCAGATGAAAGAAAGCGGTGAGCTGCGAAACGCGCGCCGCCTGCTGCATCGAATGCGTGACGATGACGATGCAGAAGTTCTGCCTGAGTTCGTCGATCAGTTCCTCGATGCGGGCGGTGGCGATGGGATCGAGCGCCGAGCAGGGCTCGTCCATCAGGATCACTTCCGGGTTCACCGCAATGGCGCGCGCGATGCAAAGCCGCTGCTGTTGGCCGCCCGAGAGCCCGGTGCCGGGATGATCGAGCCGGTCCTTCACTTCCTCGAACAGCCCGGCTTTCCTGAGGCTCGCCACGACGATTTCCTCGAGCTCCGTCTTGTTCGAAGCCAGGCCATGGATGCGCGGGCCGTAAGCCACATTCTCGAACACCGACTTGGGAAACGGATTGGGCTTCTGGAACACCATGCCCACCTTGGCGCGAAGCTGAACCACGTCAATGGCGCGGTCGTAGATGTTCTGGCCATCGAGCGTGATGTCGCCGGCGATCCGGCAGCCCGGAATGGTGTCGTTCATCCGGTTGATGGCGCGCAGGAATGTCGATTTGCCGCAGCCCGATGGCCCGATGAAGGACGAGACGGCGCGGTCCGGAATGTCGATCGAAAGATTTTTGATCGCGTGCTTGTCGCCATAGTGGATGTCGACATTGCGCGCCAGAATCTTGACCGGCTTGCCGGCGAGAATATCGGGTGTCGTTGGCGTCTGAATGGTCTGAGGGATCATGTTCATGGACTCTTATTCCTCCGGCTACCAGCGGCGTTCGAAACGTCTTCTGAGAAAGATGGCGGCGGCGTTGAGCGCGAACAACACCAGCAACAATACGATGATCGCGGCGGCCGTGCGCGACTGGAAACCGACTTCGGGCAAATCCGACCAGAGATAGATCTGAACTGGCAACACGGTTGCCGCGTCGGTAAAGCCTCGCGGCACGTCGGCGATAAAGGCAACCATGCCGATCATGAGCAGCGGCGCCGTTTCGCCAAGCGCGCGGGCGACGCCGAGAATGGTTCCGGTCAGGATGCCGGGAACGGCGAGCGGCAGCACGTGATGGAACACCGCCTGCTGATGCGACGCGCCCACGCCCAATGCCGCTTCCTTGATCGAAGGCGGCACGGCCTTGATGGCGGCGCGCGACGCGATGATGATTGTCGGCAGCACAAGCAGCGCCAGAACGAAGCCTCCGGCGACGGGCGCGGAGCGGGGCATTCCGAAGAAGTTGAGAAACACCGCAAGCCCCAGAAGTCCGAAGATGATCGAAGGCACCGCGGCGAGATTGTTGATATTCACTTCGATGATGTCAGTGAACCGGTTCTTCGGCGCGAACTCTTCGAGATAGATCGCCGCCGCCACGCCGAGCGGCAGGCTGAGCGCCAGCGCGAAGGCAACCGTGAGCAGAGAACCGGCGATCGCGCCGCGCAAGCCGGCGAGTTCCGGTTCGCGCGAGTCGCCGGACGTGAAAAGCCGTCCTGCGAAGCCGCGTTCGACGTGTCCCTTCTGCACAAGCTGCTCGAGCCACTGAGCTTGCTCATTGTCAATCTGCGGCGTCGCGCGCATGGTTTGCGGTTTATCGGCCGCGAGCGTGCCGCGCGCCGAAAGATAAAGGGCCGCATCGCCGGAAAGCGGAGCGGAGATTTTCGCTGAATTTCCGATGAGCGACGGATCGGCCATCACGGCCTCGCGCAAGAGACCGCCAGCGCCGCCGGAAAGGAGATTGTCCGAGTTTCTTTCGCGCCCCGCGAGACGTGACGTCCGGAAACTTCGCGCGGATCGCGTCTTTCACCAGCGCATCGTAAGAGCCCTTGGAGGGATTGGCGGCGTCGACCTTGTCCGCCGCGACGGGCACATCGAGTGTTACCCGATATTCGCTGAAGGCCGGTGCTGCCTTGATCGCGATGTCGCCGATGAGAAACAGCAGGAACAGTGTCGTCACGGTCAAAGCCGCCGCGCCATAGATGCGGAACCGGCGCTCCGCCGCGTAGCGTTTCCTTACCAGGCTGGCGCGAACGTCACTCATATTGTTCCCGGTATTTCTGCACGATGCGGAGTGCGATGAAATTGAGGGCAAGGGTGAACACGAATAGCACAAGGCCGAGCGCGAAGGCGGAGAGAGTCTTGGCGCTGTCAAACTCCTGGTCGCCCACAAGCAGCGTTGCGATCTGCACGGTAATCGTCGTAACCGCGTCGAGCGGATTGAAGGAGAGATTGGCCGCAAGCCCCGCCGCCATCACCACGATCATGGTCTCGCCAACGGCACGCGAGATCGCCAGCATGAATGCCGACACGACGCCGGGAAGTGCGGCGGGAAGAACGACGCGCTTGATCGTCTCGGATTTGGTGGCGCCCATCGCATAGGAGCCATCGCGCAGCGACTGCGGAACCGCATTGATGATATCGTCGGCGAGCGACGAGATGAGCGGCACGATCATCATGCCCATCACCAGCCCCGCCGCGAGCGCCGACTCCGATGCAACGGACAAGCCAAGCTGTTCGCCTGCCCGCCGCACCAGTGGCGCCACGGTCAACGCCGCGAAAAAGCCAAGCACGACAGTCGGCACGCCCGCCAGCATTTCGAGCAGCGGCTTCAGTATGCCGCGCATGCGAGGGGTGGCGTATTCGGCCATGTAGATCGCCGAAAGAAGGCCAAGCGGCCCCGCCACGATGATGGCGATGAACGTGATGAGAAACGTTCCAGTCAGGAGCGGAACGATCCCGAACGACGGCGGGCTTGCGGTCGGCGACCATTGCAATCCGGTCAGGAAGGCGATCGGCGAGACTTCGCGGAAGAAGATCAGGCTCTCGAACAGAACCGAGAGCACGATGCCGATGGTCGTAAGCACGGCAACGCCGGAGCAGGCGATCAGCACCACCAGCGTGATTGATTCGAAAAGATTGCGGGCACGGAAGTTTGTTTCAATCCGCGAATAGGCCAACGCGGCGGCGGCCGTGCCGGCAATTGCGGCCGCAAAGGGCACCGCTATTGACGATGCCCCCAAAACAAACGCGGCCGCCAGGGCGGCTGCTCCGGCTGCAACGAGGGCCGTGGCGGATGTGGTGAGGCCGTGATAAGCGGGAAGCGAATGCAGCGAAGGACCGCCTGCGGTGCGCAAGCCCACGGCGCGCTGACGGCCGGCGAGAAATCCGGCCAGCACGAGTGCCGCGATCGCGAGAAGCGTCAAAAGCGCCATCAGTGTTCAACCCCGCCTTGAAATTCGCCGCATGCATTGTGCCTTGGCGGCGATGGCTGGCGGCATCATCTGCCGCCAGCCCTACTCGACTGACTTACATAAGCTCCTCGCCCTTCAGCACCGTCATCGACGTGGCCGAAGTGCGGGTCTTTTCGGCTTCTTCTTTCGGAAGCGGCACCAGGCCCTTGTCGGCAAGATAACCATCCTCGCCGATTGCGCCGCCGGAGACATATTCGGCGACGAATTCGGCCATGCCGGGGATCGTGCCGGCGTGCTGTTTCTTGGCGTAAATGTAGAGCGCACGCGCTACCTTGTAGTCTCCGGAAGAGATCGTCTCGTAGGTCGGCGCGACGCCATCGACGCTGACGCCCTTCAGCGCTGCTTCGTTCTCTTCGAGGAACGAATAGCCGAAGATGCCGACGGCATCCGGATTGGCTTGCAGCTTCTGGACGATCAGATTGTCGTTCTCGCCCGCTTCGACATAGCCGCCGTCCTCGCGCATCGCCTTCCACACCACTTCGAAGGCCTTGGCGTCGGATTTCTTGAGCGCCTTGAGGCTGTCGAAGGATTCCGCGCCCTTCTCCATCACCAGCTCGGCGAAGGAGTCGCGCGTGCCCGAGGTGGGCGGCGGTCCCAGAACTTCAATCTTGGTCGCGGGCAGCGACGGGTCGATATCGCTCCACATCCTGTTGGGGTTCGCAATCAGCTTGCCGTCGGCGCCTGGCACTTCCTTGGCAAGCGCCTGGAACACCTGCTGCTTGGTGAGTGCGAATTCCTTCGCATCCTTCGCGTGCGCAATCGAGAGGCCGTCATAGCCCACCTTGATTTCGACGATGTCGGTGACGCCGTTCTTGGCGCAGGTCTCGAACTCGGACTTTTTCATCGGGCGCGACGCGTTGACGAAGTCGGGGGTGTCCTCGCCAACACCGGCGCAGAACAGCTTGATGCCGCCGCCGGTTCCGGTCGACTCGACAACCGGCGTCTTGCCGGAGGCTTTGCCGAAAGCTTCGGCAACCGCAGTGGTGAAGGGATAGACGGTGGAAGATCCGACGATGCGGATCTGATCGCGCGCCGCGGCGGGCATTGCGAGAAGGGTGAGGATGCTGGCAGACAGCAGCAAGCGGTTCATGTGTGTGGTCTCCCTGTGATGAACGGCGCGGAACCTAGGGGTGCAACATCAACAGGATGTGGCGTTTGGATCACGGGAATATGACAATTTAAGTAATTGAATAAGGTAGCTATTTATTGCTTCTAAGCGGAAGCTGCACGCTGAAGCGGCTGCCTTTTCCGGGTGCTGACTGAATCGTCAGCCGCCCCTCGTGCCGGTTGAGGATGTGCTTGACGATCGCCAGTCCCAATCCCGTTCCGCCACGCTGGCGGCTTTCGTTGACACTCACGCGGTAGAAGCGCTCCGTCAGTCTTGGAATATGCTCTGCAGCAATTCCGGGCCCATGATCGCGCACGGAAATCTCGGCCATGCCGTTTGCCGCGCGGCCTTCGATTTCGATCAGCTTGCCCGAACCTCCATACTTCAATGCATTCTCGATCAGGTTCTGCATCACCTGCACGAGTTCATCCCAGTTGCCGGTCACGACGAGCGGCTCCTCGATGGAAATGCGCAACTCGCACCCCTCGGCCTTCGCTATCTCCGACATCGCATCCGCCGCATGCCGCGTGGCGCGGCCGAGATCGACACTCGCGGACGGCCGCAGATGTTCGTTCATCTCGATCCGCGACAGCGACAGGAGATCGTCGATCAGCCGTTTCATCCGCTCGGCCTGCCCGCGCATGAGGTCGAGGAACCGTTCCGCGGCCTCGGCATCGCCCTTGGCGGCGCCTTGCATGGTCTCGACGAAGCCGGAGAGGGCCGCAAGCGGCGTGCGCAGTTCATGACTTGCATTGGCAATGAAGTCCGCGCGCATGCGCTCGATCTGCTGCTCGCGCGTCAAATCGCGCAACACGATCAGAAGAGCGCCGGTGCTTCCGATCGCCGCGATATGGGCGCTGAAGGTGCGCTGCACGGGTGCGGGCACATCGTAATCCACATGAACCGGATCATGACCGGTGAGAGCTGCTTTCGCGGCATCCAGTACAGCCGGCGCGCGGATCGCTGCCGAGAGATGCCTGCCCACCGGATCGAACTCCAGCACGGTCCGCGCCAGGGCGTTGCCGGCGGTCACGTTGAGGAGCGGGTCCAGGATCAAGGCCGGGTCGGGCAAAGCCGCGATAATATCGGCTATGCCGTCACCGCCAGCACTTTCAATCGCGATTCGCTCGGGTGATTCCTGCCGGGTTCTTTTCCAGAGCCAATCCATGCGAACAACGTAGACCCATTTGCCAAGCCGTGCACTAATGGAGGTGACCTATGACAGGTCGGAAACGAATGGAAGTGACTACATCATGAGCGAACAACCGCTCGATCCCGGCATGCTCGCATTCTACAAGGAGCTCTCCGCGAAGACGCCGGCCGAAAGCTCCACCTGGCCTCTCGATCGCCAGCGCCGCGAATGGGACGAACTCTGCAGGATGTTCCGGGCGCAGCGCCCCAAGCGCCTGATGGTCGAGGACCTCGATGCCAATGGCGTGCATGTGAGGGTCTTCCGGCCGCCCGGCGAAGCACCGAAACCCGGTGTCATCTACGGGCACGGCGGCGGCTGGGTTTTGGGTTCCTGCGAAACTCACGACGACATGTGCGCCGAAATGGCCGACGAGGCCGATGCGGTCGTGGTGCTGGTGGACTACCGCCTTGCACCGGAACACCCACACCCCGCCCAGCTTGAAGACAGCCTCAAAGTCATCGACTGGATGCGCCAGTCGGGGAGGGCACTTGGCATAGACCCCAACGACATCATTGCCGCGGGCGACAGTGCGGGCGGGCAGATGAGCGTGGCGCTGGCTCTGACACTAAAGGAACAGAAGCGCCGCCAGCTGCGCGGCCTCGTTCTGATATATCCAGTGCTCGGCGCCGACATGGAGACGCCATCCTATGTCCGCAACGCCAACGCGCCATGCCTCACGCGTGACGAGATGATCTACTATCTCGAGAGTTTCCTCGGCCCGCGTGGAAATCCGAACTGGAGCGACCCCAATGCCGTGCCCAATCTGGCCACGGATTTATCCGGCTTGCCGCCCACCTTCATCACAGTCGCCGCGCATGATCCGCTCTGCGACGACGGTATCATTTTTCACGAATCGTTGAATCGTTCGGGCATCCCGTCGCAACTCCGTATCGAACCCGCGCTCGCCCACTCCTACATGCGCGCCCGCCACCAAAGCCCGCCCGCGATGGCGGCATTCAACGCCATCGTCGAAGCCATCCGGCATTTGGGTCACGAAGGCGCGCTGCCTCCGCTACACAACTGCTGATCGTCGCTGGAGTGCTGGTCTGATTCCAAGTCACATCTTGGAAATTTCACTTATCAATTCGGAGAACATAGACTTGCAGTTCGGACAGCGTTTTTCGACCTCAGTTTGCCGGATGAGTTTGAGCAGCTGTGACGCGTGTCGTATTTTGTGATAAGCTCCTTTCTGCGTGGATTTGGTTGCATTTTGAAGACCTTTGGCAACGTCATCCTTTGAAATTTCCTCCAAGTTTGTGGCTTTTGGCAGTTGGTTTTCCTGAAAGTGCTGACCGTAGAACTCGCCAAGTTTCGGCGGATCGGCGATGATCCAAGTCTCCATCGTTTGCACCATCAACCGAACACAAGGTTCCCGCGAATTTTCGATCTGCCAATTGTCCCTGTTTCTGAGGTGCGCGCATCGGTTCCCGTTCAATGCCGCTTCTGAGTCTACAAGCAGAACGACGAAACCAGGATCTGCCCCAACGGAGGCGTTTTGAAAAGCACGATACGTGTCATTCCTGCTTCCGCAGAATACTACTTTCCAACACAGACCCTTCTTAAGCGCTTCCTGCTTGAGACAGCCCAAGAAACGATCCATTCCGTGGCGCATTTGGGTTTTTGCAGATGCGGAATCTCCACCGCCTTCTACGTACACTGCGACACCTGTCACGGGTTTGCACCAAGTTCGCCAATCCGCCACAATTCACCGAGCCGGTATTTATCCAACCAATCTTTCAGCGGGTCAGCTTCGAGCCTACGAAGGACGGTTCCTGTCCCAGGCCTCTCACATGTTACAATCGCGTCAGGAGTGTCGGAAAGAGCTGACAGCAGCGCGTCAGAATGTGTTGTGACAACGAGCTGAGTGCGTGTTGCTGCGTCCCGAAGCAATTCCGCAATTAGCGTCATCGCGTCGGGGTGCAAGCCAAGCTCCGGCTCTTCAATACATATCAGTTGCGGTGTGCTTGGGTTTAACAATGTGGCGAGCAAGGCAACAAATCGTATCGTTCCGTCCGAAAGGCGTGTTGGAGGGATCGGTGCGGAAAATTGCTCTTCATGGAGGTAGAACTGAGCCACGCCGCCATCTATTTTTGTTGACATCCTCTGGTATGGTGCAAAGAACCTTTTAATGTAGGAGTTAAATAATTGGCCGTCGGCGTGTTC
>JAAURV010000312.1 GCA_012032065.1 Hyphomicrobiales bacterium | reverse complement strand
TAGCCGGGCCGTTCTCGTGCTTGAATAAAGCGCGCTACGGGATTTCCTGGGGCGCGATGGGGGCGGCCGAGGATTGCTGGTTTCGTGCGCGGCAATATGTGCTCGACCGCAAGCAGTTTGGAAAGCCGCTCGCTGCCAATCAGCTGATCCAGAAGAAGCTCGCGGATATGCAGACGGAGATTGCGCTGGGCCTGCAAGGCTGTCTGGCGCTTGGCCGCGCACTGGAACGCGGCGTTGCCGCGCCGCCCGCGATTTCGCTGATGAAGCGCAACAATGCCGGCAAGGCGCTCGACATCGCCCGCATTGCGCGTGACATGCACGGCGGCAACGGCATCTCGGAGGATTATCACGTGATCCGCCACATGCTGAATCTCGAAACCGTCAACACCTATGAGGGCACGCATGACGTTCACGCGCTGATCCTGGGGCGCGCGCAGACGGGCATTCAAGCGTTTCAGTAAGTGTTGCCCTCATCCGGCGCTGCGCGCCACCTTCTCCCATTTCGCTTCGCTCAACGGGAGAAGGCGAGAACTGCGGATTTTTCGCCTTCTCCCGCGCGTATGCGTGGGAGAAGGTGCCCGGAGGGCGGATGAGGGAAGCCACGTGACGATCCCCTTTGAACCCGCTAGAGTTTCCCAACACAAACCACAGGAGAAAAGCCATGGCCCTTGAACTGCCCGCCCTTCCTTACGCCTATGATGCACTGGCGCCCTTCATGTCGAAGGAGACGCTGGAATTCCATCACGACAAGCATCACCAGGCCTATGTGACGAATGGCAACAATCTCCTGAAGGATTCGCCGATGGCCTCGCTTTCCATCGAGGAGATCTGCAAGAAGGCCTTTGCCGACAAGGCCGCGGGGCTCGTCAACAATGTGGGCCAGCACTACAACCACATTCACTTCTGGAGCTGGATGAAGAAGGGCGGCGGCGGCAACAAGCTGCCAGCGAAACTTGCGAAGGCGGTCGACAGCGATCTCGGCGGCTTCGACAAGATGCGCACCGATTTCGTGCAGGCCGGCATGACGCAGTTCGGCTCGGGCTGGTGCTGGATCGCGGTCAAGGACGGCAAACTCGTCATCATGAAGACGCCCAACGGCGAGAACCCGCTGATGCATGGCGCATCGCCCATTCTCGGCTGCGATGTGTGGGAGCACAGCTACTACATCGACTATCGCAATGCGCGGCAGAAATATCTCGAGGCGTTCGTGGATAGCCTCGTCAACTGGGAATACGTCGAGGCCATGCACGCGAAGGCATAGCCGACCATGTTGTTCTGAATTCAGATGCGGCCGGGACTTGTCCCGGCCGTTCTCGCAAGGAAGCGCCTCATGCCATTGCTCAATCGCGCGCTTGAACTGCAGCCGGAAATCGCGGGCTGGCGGCATGAACTTCACCGGCATCCCGAACTGCTCTTCGATACGCTCTGGACAGCCGCCTACGTCACGGAAAAGCTCGAAGGCTTCGGCTGTGACGAAGTCGCAACGGGGATTGGCAGGACCGGCGTTGTTGGCGTGATCAAGGGCCGTCACGGGCCTGGGCCGGGCTTGGGCCTTCGCGCCGACATGGACGCCCTGCCCATCGCCGAAGAAACCGACGCCGCATATGCTTCGGCGATTCCCGGGAGAATGCATGCCTGCGGCCACGATGGCCACATGGCCATGCTTCTGGGTGCTGCACGCCATCTCTGCGAAACGCGAAACTTCAGTGGCTCCATTGCCGTCATCTTTCAGCCCGCCGAGGAAGGCGGTGCGGGTGGCAAGTCCATGGTCGAAGATGGGCTGATGGAGCGCTTCGGCATTGCAAGCGTCTATGGCCTGCACAACTGGCCGGGAATGCCGGTGGGCGAATTCGCCATCCGCAAAGGACCGCTCATGGCGGCGATGGATGTGTTCTCGATCACCGTACGCGGGCGCGGCGGACATGCGGCGCAACCGCATCTCACCATCGATCCCATCTTCATTGCCACGCAGATCGTCGGCGCCTTGCAAGGCATCGTGGCGCGAAATGCCGACCCGCTCGAGTCCGTCGTCGTGTCGGTGACGCAGATTCAGGCGGGGCACGCGCACAATGTCATCCCGCAAACCGTGAAGCTGATCGGCACCGTGCGATCGCTGAAGCAGGAGTTGCGCGATCTCGCGATCACCAACTTGCGGCGAACTGCTGAAGGCGTAGCGGGCGCTCTTGGCGGCGAAGCGATCATTTCGGACGAGGGCATCATCCCCTATCCGGTCACCTTCAATCACGCGCGGGAGACGGATGTCGCCGCGCTGGCGGCGCGGCGCGTCGCAGGCGAAGCGGCGGTCAACGATCAGATCCCGCCGGATCTCGGCTCGGAAGACTTTTCTTTCATGCTCAATGCGCGGCCCGGCGCCATGATTCTCATGGGCAACGGTGACACCGCGTTTTGCCATCATCCGGCCTATGACTTTTCCGACAGCGCGATCCCCTACGGCATGAGCTTCTGGGTAACGCTGGCAGAAACCGTGCTGGCGCCGCAACAAACATGACCCTTGTTCCGGTGTTCGACGGCCACAATGATGTGCTGCTACGTCTCTGGCTCAAGAAAGAAGGCGATCCCGCCGCAGATTTTCTCGAGGGCGATGGCAAGGGGCATGTCGATCTGCCGCGTCTGATCAAGGGCGGCGTAGCTGGCGGGTTCTTCGCGATCTTTGTGCCGAGCCCCAACGATCTTGATCTCGACGATCCGACAGCGGCACCGCCGTCGCAGGAAATATCGCAGAAGGCGGCGCTGACGGCGACATTGTCCATGGCCTCGCTTCTGTTCCGCATCGAAGCGGCATCCAGCGGGCGTTTCAAGGTTTGCCGCACCATTACGGAGCTTCGCGATTGCCTGACGCGTGGCGTGACCGCGGCGATCTTTCATATCGAAGGCGCCGAAGGCATCGATCCCGATCTCGAAGCGCTCGAGGTTCTGCATCAGGCGGGCTTACGCTCTCTCGGGCCGGTGTGGAGCAGATCGAATGTTTTCGGCCACGGCGTACCGTTCCGCTTTCCCTCCTCGCCCGACACCGGACCGGGACTGACGGAGGCTGGCAAAGCGCTGATCAAGCGCTGCAACGCACTTGGCATCCTGGTCGACCTGTCGCATCTCAACGAAAAAGGTTTCTGGGAAGTGGCGGACTTGAGCGATGCGCCGCTGGTGGCGACCCATTCCAACGCCCACGCGCTCTGCGCCTCGTCGCGCAATTTGACCGGCGATCAGATCAAGGCGATCGGCGAGAGCGGCGGTTTGATCGGGTTGAACTTCGCCAACGGCTTCCTGCGCGCCGATGGAAGATGGACGAGCGAGAACGGACTCGACTCGATGCTCCGCCATCTCGATCAATTACTTTCATTGGCTGGCGAGGACCACGTGGGGCTGGGTTCCGATTTCGACGGCGCGCGCGTGCCTTCGCAGATCGGCGACGTGGCAGGGCTTCCCAATCTCATCGAAGCGATGCGGGCGCATGGATATGGCGAGACGCTGATCGCCAAGATCGCGAGCGATAATTGGCTGCGGGTTCTTGGAGAAGACGTGGGGCGAGTAGCATAAACGTCATTGCGATTTGTGCAGTTTGTCCGGTTTGTGCTAATGATTGGCGGTATTGAGGTATACCCATGAGCACAGTTGAGGCCCTGTCTGTTGTCGTAAGCCACGACAAGCAAGAAGGTGTTTGGTACATTCTATCGTCGGACATTCCTGGTCTGCATGCCGAGGCCGAAACGTTGGACGATTTGGTTACAGTTGTTGCCGACATCGCGCCAGATCTGATCTCCGCCAACCTCCCCAACACTGCTAAAGACTCCCCCATTTGTATCCAGCATGTTGTCGGCGCCAATCCTGCCGAAGCAGCGTGAATGGGCTCCAACCTCTATCCTGAACTGATAAGGTTGTTAAAAGCCGCTGGGTGCCATTTTGTGCG
>JAAURV010000311.1 GCA_012032065.1 Hyphomicrobiales bacterium | reverse complement strand
CTTGAGCGAGTGCTCGAAGAACTGCGTGTTGCCGTCGATCATGTAGTTGGAGCGGATGATCGTGGTGTTGCGTCCCACATTGCCGGAGCCGATGTAGCTCCGCTCCAGCACCGCGACATTGCGGATTCCGTGGTTCTTCGCAAGGTAATACGCGGTGGCAAGCCCATGGCCGCCGCCGCCCACGATCACCACGTCATAAGAAGGCTTGGGTTCCGCGGCGCGCCAGACGCGCGGCCACGGCAGATCGGGATTGAGCGCATGGCGCGCGAGCGCGAAGGCGGAGTAGCGGCTGGACACGGGGCTTGAGTATCAGATTGCGAGCGATGCGGGCAAGGCCGTGAAAACTCACCGGTTGCGCTCCGCCCATTCGGAGAAAATCCAGGCGCAGCAGCCGAGGATCGCGAAGCCCAAGGCGATGGGCGTGACGCTGCCGGTGTAGAACTGGCCGATGATGCCGCCGGTTGCGACCGCGATGAGCGAGGAGATGAATCCGGTGACGGCCGCCGCCATGCCGCCGATATGTCCCATGGGCTCCATCGCCATGGCGTTGTAGTTGCCGAAGATCATCCCGCTGCAGAAAAAGTTGACGAAGAAGTAGAGGCCCAGCGCCCACAGCGGCGGATGTCCGCCGGTTGCGAGCGAAAGCAGAAGAAACAGCGCCGATGTAACGATGAATCCGCGCAGCGCCCATTTCGAGAGCAGCCGCATGCCGAGTTTCATGACGAGTTTGCCATTGACGATCATCGCCGCGGCAATGGCGACGGCGAGGCCGCCGAACCACAACGCGAACGCATCGCCCTGATTGTACTGCACTTGAAACACCTGCGCGGAACTCGAGAGATAACACACGAACGCGCCGAAGATGCAGCCCACCGCCAATGTGTAGCCGAGTGTCACCGGAGTGGTCAGCGTTTCCATTGCCGCCGCCCACAGGCCAGGCAAATTGAAATGCGCGCGCTTGCGGCGCGGCAGCGTCTCGGGCTGCCGGAGCGCGAGCCACGTGGCGGCGATAAGGCCCATCACGAGAAATCCCGCAAAGATGGAGCGCCAGCTTCCGGCCCAAAGCGCCAGCTGGCCGACGGCGGGCGCCAGGATCGGCACCAGCATGAACACCGACATGACGAACGACATGATCCGCGCCATGGCATTGCCCGCCTGCCCGTCACGCACCATGGCCATGGATACGACGCGCGGCGCGGCCGCGCCGAAGCCTTGCATCGCGCGGCCCGCGAGTATCGTGAAGAAATCTTCCGCAACATAACAGAGCAGCGATCCGATCGCGTAAATGGCAAGACCCACGAGGATCGCGGGCTTGCGGCCGGTGCTGTCGGAAATTGGGCCGTAGATCAGGGTTCCCACCGTGAGACCAACGAAGAATGACGTCAGAATGTGTTGCTGATCGTTCGGATTTGCCGCGCCGAGCTCCCTCGCCATCTGCCCGATGGCCGGCAGCATGGTATCGATGGACATGGCCACCATGGCGGTCAGCAGCGCCACGAGGACGATGAACTCGGCCTGGCCTTTTGGGGCGGAATGCATGCGGCCTCTTAGCTAAATTGACGTCAAAGTAAAGTGGATGCGCCGGATAGCGGGGTTGTTTGCCGGCAAGGCCCTTCCGGCCTAGAATTACGCATGAAGATCAATGCGCCCGCCCGATCCGTTTCGCTCGATCCGTGCGACCCGGCCTTCTTTCAAAACCCCTATCCTTCCTATCATCGCATACGCTCGCAACTTCCCGCATTCAAATGGGAGCAATATGGCCACTGGTGCTTTGCCCGATTCGAAGACGTGAACGCCCTGCTGCGCGACCGGCGATTTGGGCGGCAGATTCTTCATGTGGCAACTCGCGAGGAATTGGGCTGGCCCGAAACGCCCGAGCACCTCAAACCCTTTTATGTTTTCGAACGGCACTCGCTTCTCGAACTCGAACCGCCGGTTCACACGCGTCTGCGCTCTCTGGTGACGCGCGCCTTTCTCTCGCGTCAGGTGGAACGGTTGCGCCCGATGGTCACGGCGCTGGCGAACGGTTTGATCGACCGCTTCGCGGACTCCGGAAGGGTTGAATTGCTGGAGGCCTATGCCACGCCCATACCGGTCATCGTCATCTGCGAACTGCTTGGCGCGCCGCGGAAATGGCGCGGCAGTTTCTTAGCTGGTCGCATGACATGGTGGCGATGTATCAAGCCCGCCGCGATCGGGCGATCGAGGATAAAGCCGTAGCCGCGACGGTGGCCTTCAGCGCCTGCATGCGGGATTTGATCCGTGAACGGAGGAGTGCGCCGGGCAGCGACCTCCTCTCCGAACTGATCCGCGCCGAAACCGAAGAAGGCAAACTCTCGGAAGACGAACTGATCACCACGGCGATCCTCTTGCTGAATGCGGGCCACGAGGCGTCCGTCCACGCCATCGGCAATACGGTGAAGGCGCTCCTGGAGATGGGAATCCGCGGAGGCATCGGTGCGGGGCATGTCGAGGAAGGTTTGCGCTTTGATGCGCCCTTGCATCTCTTCACCCGCTACGCACTCGAAGACCTCGAGTTGGAGGAATCAAGCTGCGAAAGGGCGAAGTCGTGGGCCTGTTGCTGGGCGCGGCAAACCGCGATCCGGCCCGGTTTCCCGATCCCGACCGATTCGATCCCTCACGCTCCCCCAATCCGCATGTGAGTTTCGGCGCCGGCATCCATTTTTGCATCGGCGCACCGCTGGCGCGGCTCGAGATGGAGATCGCGCTGCCGTTGCTGTTCGAACGCTTGCCAAAACTGACGCTTGCCTCCCCGCCCCGCTGCCGCGACACCTATCACTTCCACGGCCTTGAAAGGCTGGATGTGGGTTTCTGAAAAGTCTCCGCTTCATCCATCCCCGCTTCGCGGGGAAGATGAACTTTGGGCGATTCGGGTGAAAATAATCTCTTGACACGCGATTATAGTGTTCTATATACGTTCCTTGCCTTGAAAAGGAACCTCTGTGGACTGGGATTTGGCAATGACTCGCAACCGTGATGCGCTTTTGCGCATCGTGGCCACGCTGTTTGCCATGCTCGGGCTATCGGAAGGCGCTGCTGTCGATCGCATTCCGCGCGCTCTCCACACCGCCATCCTGCGCATTCTCAGGCCCGCGGAAGCCGCTGTCCGGCGGCTGATCGTCGCTGCCGCGCGGGGAATGGTGGTGAAGCCCGCGGTTTCGAGGTCGATGCCGGCGGGTGAGATTGTCAGGAAAGGAACAGGCCAGACCCGGCATTCTGCCTTCCGGATCGAGGACATCCGTCCGCCGATGGCGCCTGCCGAGCCTCGCCCGAAACATCCTCTCAGAAGCTTTTCCCCCGCCGATCTCACTCCTGCGGCACTCCGCGCCTTGCACCGGAAGAGCCGCGATCTGATCGCCAAATCCAAACCCGCTCCGCCCAAGGACGGAAAAGTGAATGCCGCCCTCTCTCGCCCATAGACTTCAGGCGATCAAGTTTGCGCTTGGCGATCTGACCCATCAAGCCAGGCGTTTCCTGCGCTGGAAGGCAAGGCGCGAGAGGCTTTCGAAGGAGCGATTGATCTACACCAATCCCATCCGCCCCGGCCCGCCGCCCTACGTTCACAAGAAGGCCCGCCACGAAGTCGAAGAGGTTCTCCGAGACTGCCACTGGCTCGCCTGGGAGGCGAGAAAGCTCGACACATCTTGATGCCGTTCTGTCCAAAACGTCACTCCGGCGAGAAGCCGGAACCCATCGATCGTTCATGCGTGATGGCAAGCAATCGAGCGCCGGCGCTTGCCCGCATTCATTTCAAAACCCTTCTTCCTTCCCGAACCAGCCATGGCTTCCGGCATCTCGCCTTCGCGTAGCCGTTCCTGCATCGTTATCGTGCACGTGATTGCTTCGGCGGAGCGAGGCCGCCGGAATGACGGTTGAGAGAGAGAATAGAAAAATAATCAGCATACGGAGCAGTTC
>JAAURV010000310.1 GCA_012032065.1 Hyphomicrobiales bacterium | reverse complement strand
GGTCGAGAGCGACGGCGTCACCAAAATCGTCGCGTTGCAGGAAGTCCTGGACGGCGAGTTGGGCAACGCCGATCTCGGCAACGAGGGCACCACGCAGGGCTGGGGCGTCAGCGCCATTCCGCTCCGCAATGTGAAGGCCACCGCCATGATGACGCTGCTCGACAGTTTCATCGCGCGCTCGGGCTCGGTGCGCGCCTCCAACGCCGGCAACATGATCTTGCTGCGCGGCACGGCGGCGGAACGCCAGAACCTTGTCGATGTCGTGCTCTCCTTCGACGTCGATCAGATGAAGGGCCAGACCGCCAGCATGGCCATCCTCTCCAACGCCAAGCCCGACGACATGGCTTCCAAACTCTCGACCATCTTCGCCGAGGACACGGCTCTCTCGGGTCCGAACGCAGTCAAAGTGATTCCGCTCGAGCGCCTGAACGGCGTCATCGTTATCGCCAACTCGTCCGCGAAAGTGAAGCGGGCGCTGAACTGGGTCCGCCGCCTTGACCGCGAAAGCACCACCGACACCAACTACTATGTCTACCAGGTGCAGAATGGCAACGCCGCCGACTACGCCAAGATATTGACCGCCACATTCACCGACAGCCAAGGCAGCGCCGGGCTTACGGCGGAAGTGGCTCCCGACAAGGGAACCACCGAGATAACCAGCGGTCCGGAAACTCCTCCGGGCACGCCGGGCGAGCAGCCACAGGAATTGGGCACTCAGGGCGAGGAACCTTCAGCGCTTCCGCAGGATACGGCGCGCGCGGCCGAGCCGCAGGGCGACGCCTCGGCCAAAATCCGCTTCACCCCCAATCTCGCCAACAACACCATCGTCATCCGCGCCAGCCCGCGCGAATACCGCAAGATTCTGGCGACGCTCAAGCAGATGGATGCGCCTGGCGTTCAGGTACAGATCAACACCGTCATCGCCGAAGTCGCTCTCAACGATAATCTGCGCTACGGCGTCCAGGCCTATCTCAAGAGCTCGGACGCCTCAGGCGGCGTATTCAACGGCAACGCACTGACGTTGCGGCCCAGTTTCCCGGGCTTCAACTTCTTCATCGGCGCGCCGCCGATCCGCGCATCGTGATCGATGCGCTGTCCGCCGTCACCAACGTCAGGATCGTATCCTCGCCCTCGGTCGTGGTGCTCGAGAACGAGAAAGCGACAATCAAGGTTGGCGATCAGGTGCCGATCAAGGTGCAGACCTTGCAGCGCGATACAGGCGGCAGCGTCGACTCCTTCGAGTACCGCGACACCGGCGTCATTCTCACCGTGAAACCGCGCGTCAACAGCAATGGTCTCGTCACCATCGAACTCGGCCAGGAACTGTCGTCGGTCGTCGCCGGCTCCGGCGGCTCTACGACCGAGGCGGAAAACCCGACCTTCAGCCAGCGTTTCATCACCAGCAAGGTTTCGGTGCAGAATTCGCAGACGGTTCTCCTGGGAGGTCTGATCAGCGGCCAGGCGAGCAAGCAGAAGAACAGCGTTCCGATCGTCAATCAGGTGCCCGTGATCGGCGATCTTATCGGTTCCACCGACAAACGCGGCCGCCGCAACGAGCTCATCGTCTTCATCACCCCCAACATCATCCAAAACGCCCACGACGCCAGCCGCCTCTCGAAAGAACTTCGCGACAAAATGCGTGGGCTAGACTGGGAATGACGCTCTTAACCCCTCCCCGCCAGGCGGGGAGGGGTGAACTTCCTGCTAGTTGCCCGCCACCATCGGTTTCTTGCTGCGGATCGGTTTGGTGTAAACCGACACGCGATTGGGACCATCGGCGATGCCGAAGGCAGGCATGACGACATTGCCCTTCCGCGCCAGGCCCATGTAGTCGCCAAGGAAGAGCCCGCGCGCATCCGGTGCATCGAGCATATTGAACGACCGATCGGTGATCCGGGTATCCTTGCCCTTAACCGCACCGTCGCCCCAATTCTCCCGCTTGGAGCAATCGTTGCCGTGGCCCGGCGTGCAGAATACGGCGAAGTAGTCGGTAAGTTCCTTGCCCGCTTCGTCCGTGTCATTGCGAAAATCGTAGTAGGTCACCGTGATCTCATGTTGCGGCCCGACTTCGACCGAGGGCACGAAGGCCTGATTGCGCAGCAGGTTGGCGCTCTCCGGCGTCATGTTGATCTTGACCGGATCGGACCATGTCCGGCCATGGTCGCGCGACATCGAGAAGGCGACTTGGTCGATGTCCTGGAAGCGCGAATCCTGCCAGACTAGGTAGAGATTGCCGCTGCGCCTGTCGACCGCCACATCGAACAGGATGTTGCCGTCGCGCACGACTTGTTCGGTGTTGGGCGTCAGCGACCCGGTGAGCGTCACATTTGTCGTGATCGGCAGCCTCGCCGTGCCGAAGGTGCGGCCCTTGTTGCGCGACCTGATCAAGCCAAGGCTGGTTTCGCCCAGACTTGAGATGTTGGTGAAGAAAACGGCGACCGAGCCGTCGCCGAGCACCTCCGCGATATTGCCGATGGTTTGTGCATCTGGCCCCGGATCGTAGATCTCCTTCGCCTTCTCCCAACTAATTCCGCCATTTGTCGTGCGGACAAAGTATGTGGGACCGATGAAGGTTACATCCTCTGCTGCGGCGGCCTGCGTCTGTTTGCGCGCCGTCTTGCTCTTGAGCTTGCGCAGCCGGTCCCGCGCAATCGCGACACCGTCGCGATTGCCCCCGGATTTTTTCGCGGCCTTGCCCGCCGCATTGTTTTCCGGCAGCGTGAAATCGACAAGGCGATCCCAAGTCCCATATATGTAGCGGGAATCAAACGGGTCGGCGGTGATCGAGTTCTTGTCGTTGAAGACCTGACCGTTGTTGTCCTCGATCAGCGCGATGGGCTTGCTCCAGGTGAAGCCGCCATTGGTTGAGCGGCTGACCAGAACCGCATTGGCTCCCAATCCGCCATCAGGCCGGTCGTTCTGAAACGCAAGGCTTTGAAAGAACGCGATACCCAGTGGCGAGATCGCCACCCACGGATCGCTGGCGCGTTCCCATGGGCCGCCGGTGCAGAGCGTGATCTTGGGCGGCACGCTGCGGAACCAATTCCGTCCGCCATCATAGGAAACTCCACCAACGAGGCCGCGCGCGCCGCCGTTCGACCAGCGATCTTGCTGCCATCCGGCGATGAGATTGTTCTTGAATAGAGGATTGACGGAGATCCACGGCTCGATTTCGGAATCCGGATAGTTGGTGCCCAGTTGGCCCGCCACATTATCCGCCGTGCAGTTGGCGAACGGCGAGTCCTTGCTTACCTTGACCAGTTCACCGGCGCTCGCCGGCGAGGCGGCAAGAAATGCCAGCGCCGCCACGCCACTGAACAATCCTCGAGTAACTGCGTTAGGGGAATTAGGAAAGCGATAGGTCCGTTCCATGAGATAGCTCCCTTTGGTTATGGTCGCCGTAGCCCTCTAGTTCCGCGAGTGGATTCCAGTGTGCGCCGGTAACCGGAACCGCAGAAGCTAGTTTGCCGGAAAGGCAACCGGCCGGCAATCGCCACTTCGTTGGCCACACAAGCAAGGCGCGGAGCCGAGACCCTCGAAACAGGTTCGCCGCAATGACCAACATCCATGTATGTGAATTTGACGCAGTTGACGTTACGTGCAAGCCTTCCCGCTGAGGGCGGTAAGAAAGATTTAGAGAGGAGAGCGCACTATGAAGAAACGAGCTTTGTTGACGGCCTGTGCCGCGCTGGCGGTGATAGCCGGGTTTGTCTGCCTCCCAATCGCCGCCGAAGCTGGCGGCAGCCGCGATGACTCCGCGAAGCTTCGCAAGAAAGTCACCCTGAGCGGCATTCGCGCGCACCAAAAGGCGTTTCAAGCGGCGGCCGATGCCAACAATGGCACGCGCGCCTCGGGAACTGGCGGCTACGATGCGTCAGCGGCTTACGTCAAGCGCAAGCTGAAAAGAGCGGGTTATGTCGTGACCGAGCAGCCGTTCGAC
>JAAURV010000025.1 GCA_012032065.1 Hyphomicrobiales bacterium | reverse complement strand
GCTCCGAGACTCAGTTGAGACCCGCTCACGGGTCATGCAACGAGCGCCCTCGGGGCTCACTCCGCCTCGAAGGTCCAGCCTTCGCTGTCGGTCTGGAGGCCGAAGACCATCGAAGACGTTGATGGCCCGGCCGTTGACCGTCCAGGACTCGCCATCGCCGCAGTATTCCGCGCGCACCATGCGCGTGCAGGCCTGGTGATAGGACTCGAGCGATACCCCTTTGCAGGCCCCCTCCTTGCAGCTGAGCACGCTCTCCCACGGCCGGTAGCCCATCTCCACGCACTTGGCGATGGCCGCGCCGCGGCCGAAGTCGCCGCCGCCCCGGAACATCCAGTCGAACATCAGATTGGCGAGCACCTGCGTGTCCCACTGGCCGTTGGTCATGGTGAGCACGATGTCGAACACCTTGAGCACGAGCACGGTGATGGTGGTCCAGACCACGACGATGGTCGACCAGATCTGAGGAACCATGATGCGCCAGAAAATCTTGAAGGGGGCCTGGCGCCATCGATGTTGGCGTGCTTCGAGCGTGTCCTCGGGAACGCCGCGCAAAGCAGCGCCGAGAATGACGGTGGCGAAGCCCGTCTGAATCCAGATCAGGATCACCATGAGGAAGAAGTTGTTCCACAACGGCAGCGAGATCCACACCTGCGGATCGCCGCCGAAGAATTCGGCCACGGCGTTCAATATGCCGATCTGGTCCTGGCCCTTCTCGCGATAGTCATAGACAAATTTCCAGATCACCGATGCGCCGACGAATGAGATGGCCATGGGCAGGAAGATCAGCGCCTTGGCGAGCGGACCCCACCAGATGCGGTCGGTGAGCACCGCAATGATGAGGCCCAGGAATGTACAGGCGGCGGGCACAACGAGCAGCCAGAGAAAGTTGTTGAAGATCGAGGTGCGGAACTGAGTGTCGTTCAAGGCCCAGGCATAATTGGCGCCGCCAACGAACTCGTTGCCCGCCTTATCGTGAAACGACAGCCAGATGGTCTGAAACACGGGATAGATGAGATAGATGATCAACAGGATCATGGCGGGGAAGAGAAACAGCCATGGACGGATCGTCGATTGCAGCTTGAGATTTCTGATCGAGCGGTCGTCGTTGCTCGCCTCAACCGGCAGCAGCATGTCGAGAAGCGTGTTCGAGCCCCAGAAATAGGCGAGGCAGCCACCCACGCCGATCACCACCGTCAACAGTGCATAGAGCAGTTGCTGTGTCATGAGTTGTCTCCCCTGGCGGGAAGCGCACCCGCGCGCGATTTCGGTCCAGCAGACAATAATTCTAGGAAGCAGGCCGGGCGGAATAACGCACCAGCCACTTCCCGAGGTTTTCGGGAGGAAGCGAAAACCGTTAGGGTGGAGGCTCCGGCTGCCGCTTAGGGCCGCGGCCGGAACCTGCGCGTTACTTGATTTCGTCCCAGGCCTTCTGGATGGCCGCACCCGTGTCGGCGGCGGACTTGCCGCCCACGAAGTCGACCATGCCGGTCCAGAACGCGCCGGCGCCGATCTTGCCCGGCATCAGGTCCGAGCCGTCGAAGCGGAAGGTCGTGGCGGTGGCCATGATCTCGCCCTGCTTACGCGCGGCATCGTTGATGTAGGCTTCCGGGTTCACCGTCTTGAGCGGCGTCAGGAAGCCGCCGTCCTTCATGAAGATCTCGTGGCTGAGCGGCATCTTCAGATATTCGATGAAGGCGCGCGCGGCTTTCGAGTCCTTGGTGATGGTGACGAGCGTGCCGGCGCCCAGCACCGGGCGGCCGAGATCGGCTTCGAAGCGAACGCAGGGAAGTAGAAGAAATCCGCATCCTCGCCCACTTTCGTGCCTTCCGGGAAGAAGGACGGGATGAACGACGCCTGACGGTGCATGTAGCACTTGGGCGGAGACGAGAAGAGACCCTTTGGGCTGTCGCGGAAGTCGACCGAGGCCACGCCGGCGGCGCCGCCATCAACGAGCGCATCGTTCTTGGCGAAAGAACCGAAGGTTTCGATGGCCGCGACGACTTCGGCCGAGTCGAACTTGGCTTCGTTGGTCACCCACTTGTCGTAGACTTCGGGTGGCTGGGTGCGGAGCATGATGTCTTCAACCCAATCGGTTGCGGGCCATCCCGTGGCGCCACCCGAGCCCAGGCCAATGCACCAGGGCTTGCCGCCATCGGCGACGATCTTCTCCTGAAGCGAGGTCAGCTCTTCCATGGTATTGGGAATTTCGTAGCCCGCGTCCTTGAAGTTCTCGGGGCTGTACCAAACCAGCGACTTTACGTCGGCTTTGTAGGGGAAAGCGTAGAAGGCGGACGCGCCGTCCTTGCCCTTGAAGGAACCAAGCGCCACCCAGGATGCGCCAGCGCCATAATTGTCGGTGACAAACTTGGCGTCATCGCCGGTGAGCGGCACAAGGTGGCCCTTGGCCGCGAGATCGGCCAGGAGGCCCGGCTGCGGCAGAATCGTGATGTTGGCGGGGCTGCCCGCTTCGGTGTCGATCACCGCCTGTTGCTCATAGTTTTCAGAGGAAGAGTATTTCACTTCGGCCCCGGTGGCCTCGCGAAAGTATTCCAGCACTACCTGCACGTGGGCTTCGTCGTCGCCGCGCCAGGGGCCGAAGATGGTGAGGGTTTCGCCCTTGAGATCCACCTTTTTCAGGTCTTCGAAATTGGCCCAGTTGAAGGGGCCTTCGCCCGGTTTGTATTTGAGCTCTGCCGCGGCGGGCGTCGCCATCAGCACAACCAGAGCGGCGGTGCCGCACAGAAGATAGGTTTTCATTGGTCGTCCTCCCTTAGTTATGACCTTACTTTACGCAGAGCATTGACCCCTGGGCTAGTTGTTATGATTTCCCAAAGCGCTTTGAGCAATTGTGCTAATACCATGTCTGGCGAGAACGTCAACAAAAATATACAAAACTTTCGCTGCATCGCAGCATGGAGTTTCAAGGTGGTTCTGAAATATTGAAAGCGCTTTGGGTTTGTGCCAAGCTCTTCCGATGAATCTGAAACAGCTTGCGGCACATCTCAACTTGTCGCAGACGACGGTCAGCCGGGCTCTGAACGGCTACCCCGAGGTCAACGCGGAAACACGCGCGCGGGTGAACGAGGCGGCGCAGCGCTTCAATTACCGCCCGAACCCTCACGCCATGCGGCTGGCGACCGGGCGTTCTCATGCCATTGGCCATGTGCTGCCGAGCGACCGCACGCTGATGATCGATCCGCACTTCTCGGATTTCATCGCAGGTGCGGGCGAGCACTACAGCGCCAATGGCTTCGACGTGCTGTTCAACGTCGGCGGGCCTGAGGACGAGCGCTCGGTCTATCGCCGCTACGCGCAAAGTGGCGCCGTGGACGGGGTCGTGGTGATGGGGCCACGGCTCGACGACTGGCGCATCGATCTTCTGGGCGAACTCGAACTGCCCTTCATCGTGCATGGCCGCATCGGCGATCTCGAAGACGGTTATGCCTGGCTCGACATCGACAATCGCGGCGCGTTCCAGCGCGCGGCGAAGCTCTTGACCGATCTTGGCCATCGCCGCATCGCGCTCTTGAATGGCGTCGAAATCATGACCTTCGCTGTCCATCGCAGACAGGGATATGAAGAGGCTTTGAGTGCACACGGCATTGGCATCGATCCAGCGATCATGTCGAGCGACCAGATGACCGAGGAGAATGGCTACCGGCGCACGCGGCATTTGCTGGATTTAAACGAACGGCCGACGGCGCTGCTTTGCTCTAGTATGCTTTTCGTTTCGGGCGCGGTTCGCGCGGTTCATGAAAAGGGTTTGCATGTCGGCGAGGACATTTCGATCATAGCCCATGATGATGGCTTGCCGTTCCTGAAAGCCGAGGGACTCTCGCCGCCGTTGACAACCCTCACTTCGTCGATCCGCGAGGCAGGCACGCGCGTTGCTCAACTGCTCCTCCAAATGATTGCCGAACCTTCAGCGCCGCTTCCCGCCGAATTGTGGAGCGTCGACCTGATCGTGCGCGGCTCGACCGGGCCTGCGCGTTAGGCAGCCGCCTTGAGCGAAGCGGGTTTCTGGCGGTAGCTCAGGCCTTCTGCCACATGGATTCGGGCGATCTTTTCCGCGCCGTCGAGATCGGCGATGGTGCGCGCCACGCGCAGCACGCGGTGATAACCCCGCGCCGAGAGATTCATCGCATCCGCCGCGTCGCGCATAAGCTTAAGCCCTTGCGGATCAAGCGCGGCGATTTCCTCGAGCAGCGTGCCGTCGGCCTCGGCATTGGTGCGGAGACCGGCGTGACCCAGCTGTTTAAATCTTTCGCGCTGACGCTGGCGCGCGGCGGCGACGCGGAGCGCCACATCGGCGCTCACTTCCTTTGGCGCCGCAGCGTGAGATCGGAGGCCCTGACGGCTGCGAGTTCGATCTGGATGTCGAGGCGGTCGAGCAGCGGACCGGAGATGCGGCCCTGATAGTCGGCAGCGCAGCGCGGGCCCTGGCGGCAGACATGACCCGGGGTTCCAGCCATGCCGCATCTGCACGGGTTCATGGCAGCGACAAGCTGGAAGCGCGCAGGGTAGGTCACGTGATAGTTGGCGCGCGCCACGACGGTCTCTCCGGTTTCGAGCGGCTGGCGAAGAGACTCGAGCACGCGGGATTGGAACTCCGGCAACTCGTCGAGAAACAGAACACCATGATGGGCCAGCGCCATTTCGCCGGGCTTGGCTCGCAAGCCGCCGCCCACAAGCGCGGGCATGCTGGCCGAATGATGCGGATTGCGGAACGGGCGCACGCGCGAGAGCTTGCCTTCGCCAAGTTCGCCCGCGAGCGAGGCGATCATGCTGATATCCAGCATCTCGCGCGGATCCAGGGGCGGCAGGATCGACGGCAGCCGCTGCGCCAGCATGGATTTGCCAGCACCCGGCGGACCAACCATCAGCAGGTGATGGCCACCGGCCGCCGCCACTTCGAGCGCGCGCTTGGCCGACTCCTGGCCTTTGATGTCGCGAAGGTCCGGCTGGTTCGCGGCGGCTTCCGCCAGCGCCGGCTTTGGCGGGCTCAGAACCTGGTGACCTTTCACATGATTGATGAGCTGCACCAGATTGGCGGGCGCCAGAATATCGATCTCTTCGCCCGCCCAGGCGGCCTCGGAGCCGGAGCTTTTGGGGCAGATGAGGCCAAGGCCTCGCCCATTGGCGGCAATGGCAGCGGGCAGCGAACCCGCCACGCTCATGATGCCGCCATCCAGCGCGAGCTCCCCCATGGCCACATAGCGCATCAGAAAATCGTGCGGCAGCACGCCAAGCGAGGCCAGTACGGCGAGCGCGATTGGCAGGTCGAAATGGCTTCCCTCCTTGGGAAGATCGGCGGGCGACAGGTTGACCACGAGCCGCCGGCCCGGAAGCGCCAGACCAATGGCATAGAGCGCGGCCTTCACCGCTCGCGGCTTTCGGCCACTGCCTTGTCCGGCAGGCCCACGACATGAAACTGCACCTGGCCATTGAGAAACTGCGCCTGAACGTCGACCGGCACCGCCTCGATGCCCTGAAACGCAACCGTCGCCACCCGCGATGTCATTCCCAGCCACTCCCTTTGGAGGACTAGACGGTACAGCAGATCAATTTCCGGCGCAAGAACATTTATGGAACACGCTACCGCCGCTCTTCGATGGCGTCCCAGATCAGCGCCGCGATATCGGCGCCGCCGAAGCGCTTCACCTCGCGTATGCCTGTTGGCGAGGTCACGTTGATCTCGGTGAGCCAATCGCCGATTACGTCGATGCCCACGAAGACGAGACCCCGTGCCTTCAGATCGGGGCCGATGCGCTCGCAGATTTCATGATCTCGCTTGGAGAGAGTGGTGGGCTCGGGCCTGCCGCCCACATGCATGTTGGAGCGGCTTTCGCCTTCGGCAGGCACACGGTTGACGGCGCCCGCCAACTTGCCGTCCACAAGGATGATGCGCTTGTCACCCTTTCTCACATCGGGAAGATAACGCTGGGCGATGAAAGGCTCACGGAAACTCTGGTGGAAGAGTTCGATGAGCGAGGCGAAATTCTGGTCCTCCTCGCCGAGACGGAACACGCCAGCACCGCCGTTGCCGTAAAGTGGCTTCACGATGATATCCCCGTGAGTCTTGCGGAATGCTTTGAGCTCCGCCGGATCGCGGGTAATGACGGTCTCGGGCATGAGGTCGGGATAGCGCAGGACGAAAAGCTTCTCCGGTGCATTCCGCACTTCGCGCGGGTCGTTCACCACCAGCGTCTTGGGATGGATAAGCTCAAGCAGATGCGAGATGGTGATGTAGTTCATGTCGAAGGGCGGGTCCTGGCGCATCAGCACCACGTCCTCCTTCGCCAGGTCGCGGCGTTCGGCTTCGCCCGCAGTGAAGTGATTGCCGGACTGATCGCGCACATCGACGGCATGGCCGGTTGCGAAGACCGTGCCGTCCGCCGCCGCGAGCGCCTTCGGCTGATAGTAGAAAAGTTCATGGCCGCGCGCCTGCGCCTCCAGCAACAAGGCGAAGGTCGAGTCGCCCTTGATGTTGATCGACTCGATCGGGTCCATTTGCACGGCAACGGAAAGCGGCATGTCTCAGTCAACTCCGAAGAAGGCATTCTCGATGTGCCGCGGCCAGTGGTAGGGGCGGACCGCCACGATGTCAAAACGGCAGACGCCGAGATTGGCCTTCCGGTCGCGCGCCATCCAGAAGCGGGCCGCGGCGGATATGCGCCGCGCCTGGCGCTCGGTCACCGCTTCCATTGCTTGCTCTTCGCTCCAGCGTGCCTTCACTTCGATGAAGGCGGTCACATCGCCCTTGCGCATGATGAGGTCGACTTCACCTTGCGGCGACTTGTAACGGCGCGCCAGCAGCCGATAGCCTTTGAGGCGGAGACACCAAAGCGCCAGGGTTTCCGCATGCCGCCCGCGCCTTTCCGATTGCTCGCGCGTCGGCCTATTCTGGTTCGTGTCCGCGAGCATCACGCGCCGTCTTTCATCGCGAGGATCATGCCGTAGACCTCGCTCTTGCCGAGGCCATGGCGCTTGGCGATTTCGGTCGCGGCTTTGCTCGGTGATTGGATTTTCAATGCAGCTTCGATTTCTGCCTTGAGATCGCCTGCAGCGACAGTGGGCAGGGTCTCATCCGGCGGAGCGATGAGCAGCGTGATTTCACCCTTGATCGCCGACCGCGCCGAAAGCTGTTCCTCGATGCGAGCGGGATTTCCACGAAGCACCTCCTCATGCAGCTTGGTCAATTCGCGCGCTACCGCCACATCACGGCCGGGAAGGATTTCGGCAATATCCTTCAATGTGGCAGCGATGCGATGCGGACTCTCGAATGCGATCAGCGTGGTCTGGGTTGCGGCGAATTCGGCGAGAAGCTTTGTCCGCTCGCCCTGCTTCTGCGGAAGGAAGCCCAAAAACAGAAAGCGGCCGCTCGGAAAACCGGAGAGAATCAGGCCTGTGATCACCGCCGATGGGCCGGGGATGGATGTTACAGCGATGCCTTTCGCAATGGCCTCGCGCACCAGCTTGTAACCGGGATCGGACACGAGCGGCGTTCCGGCATCGCTCACCAACGCGATCGCCGCGCCCGCCTCGAGACGCTTCAGAATCTCAGGCCTCGTCTTCGCGGCGTTGTGCTCGTGGTAGGGCGCGAGCGGCCGTTTCAATGCATAGCGCGCGAAGAGCTTCGCCGTTGTGCGCGTGTCTTCGCAGAGAACCTGATCGGCCGCCGCAAGTGTCTGCAAGCCCCTGATGGTGATGTCGCCAAGATTGCCGATGGGCGTCGCTACGAGATAGAGGCCGGGGGCTAGTGCATCGGCGGCGAAGCTCGCGGCGCCAATGGTGTAGGACTTGCTCACGCCGCCAGCTCCGCGATCAGCGCGTTGAGCACGCGGCGGCCATTGGCGGTTGCCACAATATGATTGGCATCGCGGCGAACCAGCCCCAAGGATTCGAGTGCTTCGACACGGCTCGGATTGAAGGACGCTCCGGCCAGCGCTTCATATCGCGGTATCTCGATGCCCTCGGCCGTGCGCAAGCCCATCAGCAGATATTCGCCAGCCTGATCCCTTGGCACAATGGCCTGATCCTCGGCAATGCCGTTGCCTGTCCCGTGCACCCGCGCGCGCCAGGTCTCGGGATGTTTTTCCATCACAATGGCGCGGCGGTTTTCGCCGTCAATGAGACGGCTGTGCGCTCCCGGCCCAATGCCCGCGTACTCACCATAGCGCCAGTAAAGGAGATTGTGCCGCGACTCATGGCCCCGCAAGGCATGGTTCGACACTTCATAGGCCGATAACCCGGCATTCTCCGTCAATTCTTGTGTCAGTTCGAAAAGTTCGGCGGCAGGATCCTCGTCTGGAACGGACAGCTTGCCGCGCTCATGCAGCTCGGCAAATGCGGTGCCCGGCTCGATGGTCAATTGATAGAGCGACATATGGCCCTGCTGCTCGGCAAGCGCGCGAGCAAGTTCCGATTTCCACTGCGCCAGGGTTTGGCCGGGCCGCGCATAGATCATGTCGAAGGACGCGCGCGGAAATACCCTCGCGGCCAGACGGAATGCGGCCAATGCTTCGTCCACCGTGTGCTGGCGTCCCAGTGCTTTCAGGTCCGCGTCGTTCAGCGCTTGCACGCCCACGACACGCGATTTACGCCCGCCGCGCGATAGCCTGTGAAGTTCTCGGCCTCGATGCTGGTGGGATTGGCTTCGAGCGTCACCTCGACATCGGAAGCAATCGGCCAGCATTCCGCAATCGCATCGAGCACATGCGCCACTGCTTTGGGCGGCATCAGCGATGGCGTTCCACCGCCGAAGAAGATGCTGCTCACCTTGCGGCCCGGCGTCTGCTCCCCGAACCAGCGCAACTCTGTTGCGAGCGCTTCAGCGAATGAGATCGCATCGACCGCTTCATGCCGCACATGGGAGTTGAAGTCGCAATAGGGGCATTTGGCCTTGCAGAACGGCCAATGCACATAAACGCCAAAGGCCTCAGAAGAGGTCACGGAAGAGTTGCTCCAATGCGCGGGCACGGTGCGAGATAAGGTTCTTTTTCTCAGGCTGCATCTCGCCGAAGGTCTGGCACTCGCCATCGGGCACGAATACCGGATCGTAGCCGTGGCCCAGGTGTCCTCGCGGTGGCCACACTAGATGACCCGGCGCCTTGCCTTCGTAGAAGCGCTCCTCGCCATCGGGCCAAACAACACAGAGCGTACACATGAAAGCGCTTCTGCGATGCGCGGGCGCTGTCGCACCCGCCGCTTGCAGCTTCTCCTCGACATTGCGCATGGCCATCATCCAGTCGCGGTCTGGCCCCGCCCAATCCGCGGTGTAAACGCCGGGATCGCCATTCAACGCATCCACACACAGCCCCGAGTCATCCGCCACCGCGATCATGCTTGACGCTTTCATCGCATGCAGCGCCTTGATCCGCGCATTGCCGCGAAATGTCGTCTCGGTTTCTTCAGGTTCGCTCAAGCCGAGTTCGCACGCCGAAGCGGCATCGACGCCATGCGGCTTCAACAGCGCCGCGAACTCCTCGAGCTTTCCCTTGTTGTGGGTCGCAACGACAATCTTTTCGCCGTTGAGCTTGCGGCTCATGCAATCGCCTGCTTCTGCATATCGACGAGTTCGCCGATTCCCTTGGTGGCCAGCGCCAGAAGCTCCAGCAGTTTCTCTTGCGAGAATGGCTCCGCTTCCGCCGTTCCTTGGACCTCGACGATGCCGCCCGCGCCGGTCATGACGAAATTGGCATCAGTAGCCGCGGCCGAGTCCTCGATGTAATCGAGATCGAGCAAAGCACTGCCGCCATGGATGCCGCAGGAGATCGCCGCGACGTGATCCTTGAGCGGCCAGGCCTTGAACATGCTCCGCGCGTCCATCCACTTGAGGCAATCGTGCAGCGCCACCCAGCTTCCGGTGATGGCTGCGGTGCGGGTTCCGCCATCGGCTTGGATGACGTCGCAGTCGAGGGTGATCTGGCGCTCGCCCATCGCCGGCAGGTCGACAACGGCGCGCAGGCTCCGGCCAACAAGACGCTGGATCTCCTGGGTGCGGCCAGACTGCTTGCCGCTCGCCGCTTCGCGCCGCATGCGTTCGCCGGTGGCGCGCGGAAGCATGCCATATTCGGCCGTCACCCAACCCTTGCCGCCGCCCTTGAGCCATGGCGGCACGCGCTCTTCGAGAGATGCCGTGCACATCACTTGCGTGTCTCCGAAATGGACAAGGCACGAGCCTTCGGCGTGCTTGCTGATATTGCGCACGAAACTCACGGCACGCAGTTGATCCGGCTTCCGGCCCGATGGACGCATTCTCTAATTCCTTCCGAAGCGGGAGCCTTCTACAGCATGTCACCGGGCAATCAAATGCAGGCGGATTTGACCTTGGGGGGCCGGGTTCCTAGATTGTGCCCATGAGCGTTCTGCCGCCGAAAACCATCAAGGAAGAGAAGCTCCGGGGCATTTCCGGCTTGGACCAGCGCTCGCGGGAGATTTTCCGGCGTTTGGTCGATACCTATCTCGAAACCGGCGATCCCGTGGGTTCGCGCACCATTTCGCGGATTCTGCCGGCGGGCCTTTCGCCCGCGTCCGTCCGCAACGTGATGATGGACTTGGAGGATTCTGGACTCATCTATTCTCCGCACACCAGCGCCGGGCGGATGCCTACGGAAGCGGGACTGCGCTTCTTCGTCGATGCGCTGATGGAAGTGGGCTCCATGGGTGCGGAGGAACGTGCTCGCATCGACGCGCAGATCGCCGCCTCCAATCGGCAGCGCCGGATCGAGGATGTGCTGGGCGAGGCAACCACGCTGCTCTCCGGGCTTTCGCACTATGCGGGCGTGGTGGTGACGCCGAAGCTCAACGCGCGGCTGAAGCACATCGAATTCGTCAATCTGGCGCCCGGCCGGCGCTGGTCATTCTTGTGGGCGAGGATGGCACGGTCGAGAACCGCGTCATTGATGTGCCGGCTGGCCTGCCGCCCGCCATGCTGCAGCGCGCGGGCAATTATCTCTCGGCCCGGTTCAAGGAAAAACCATCGCCGAAGTCCAGCGCTTCGTGCGCGACGAAATGGATGCGCTCAGGCGCGAGCTCGACGAGATTTCCGCTAAGATCGTTGCCGCCGGTGTCGCGGTGTGGTCAGGGGAAACCGATCCCGACGCCAAGACGCTGATCGTCAAGGGCCAGGCCAATCTACTCGATGGCGATGCCGCCGCGGACGATCTCGAGCGGGTGCGCAAGCTCTTCGAAGATATCGAGAACAAGCGTGAGCTGGTGCAGCTCCTGGGCCTCGCCGAGGAAGGCGAGGGGGTGCGCATTTTCATCGGCTCGGAGAACAAGCTCTTTTCCATGTCGGGCTCCTCGCTGGTGGTGGCTCCATACAAGAACACCGAGGACAAGATCGTCGGCGCCATCGGCATCATCGGGCCCACCCGCATGAACTATGCCCGGATCATTCCGATGGTGGACTACACGGCCAAGGTGGTGGGCCGCCTGCTCACTTGATTTTTGGCGCGCAAGGCCCGATATGCCCCTCGAAACCCCAGACATTGACGGACGACCCATGGCCGACGAGACTCAACAGCCTGATGTGATCGAACCCGCGACCGAAATCGATCCGGCAATCGAACCGCCGCCGCTCGATGCGCGCGATGCCGAAATCGCAATCCTCAAGGAGGAAGTCGCCGCATCGAAAGACCGCCTTCTGCGTTTCGCCGCCGAGGCCGAGAACACACGCAAACGCCTCGAACGCGAGAAAGCGGAGGCAGCACTTTATGCCGGCACGAATCTTGCCCGCGATCTCCTGAGCGTTGCCGACAGCCTCAACCGCGCGCTCGCCGCCGTGCCGCCGGAGGAGCGCGATGTCATTGACGAAGTGATGAAAAAGTTTCTCGACGGCATCGAACTCACGGAGCGCGAACTGCTCTCGGTCTTCCAGCGCCACAACATCCGCAAACTCGAAACGCTGGGCCAGAAGTTCGATCCCAATTTCCACCAGGCCATGTTCGAGGTGCCGACGAGCGAAAAGCCGCCGGGCACGGTGATGCAGGAGGTCCAGGCGGGATATGCGGTGGGCGAGCGCTGCCTGAGGCCGGCGCTGGTGGGTGTGGCGAAGGCGGGATAACGGCCCGGAGGCTGCCTCAGCTGGATGATTTCGAGATTGTGCTGGCCAGCACATCAATCCCGTCGTGCTTAGCTTAGTCGTGGTTTGCGGTCGCATGGATCGCGCAACGTTCTCCCAGGAGAGAACCCATGGCCGAGGCCCGTGGCAACCACAGCCGTAGTTCAAGGTTTGCGGCAACAAAGCGATGGCTTCTTAGCATTACCGCGACCATAGCCTCGACATATGCGCTCGATGCGATTGCGGCGGCGGCGGGGCTGCTTCTCGCTGCTTCGCAACTCATGCAGGGCCTCAGCCATATGTCCGTTCTGGCATTCCTCGCCGGGACCTACATTCTCTGGGGAATGGGACTGCGGCTGAACCTCGAGGCAAACTGGAGGCTGCTCGAGGAAACGGGAACGAGCACCAATGTCTTGTCCAAGGTGGCGTTCGATGTAGTGCGCCATTGGACCGGCAACGTCCGTATGCGGAAAATCGCGACAGCTTCCGGTTATGCCGGCACCGAACTTGCGAAAGAAGCGCCCTACTACGCCGGCGCGTTCGGCGCCGCGCTGTTTAGCGATTCGGTCTCCGCCAACGATGCACTGACCTTTCTCGGCGGCGCCAATCTTGGTGCTGCGATCTACGAATACGGACTTGCGAGACTCGTGACGGGATATCTGCAGCGGAAGAACACGCCTATCTATGCCTGCTTCGAGACCGATTGGCTGCCTCGCGACTACCTGAGAGACTTCTACAGCGTCATCGAAGAAGACGAGCGCCGCACTATTGCGTTCTTCGTCGAGGCGCTGAAGAAGACCGAACCCAATCGGCCCATTCTCTTCTTTGGCGTGGGGCCGGCTCTGCATCATGTGTTTCTGGCCGCAAGACGCGCGTCCGAAATACATCTCGGCGACTACCTTCCTGCAAACTTGCGAGAAATCGAGCGCTGGATAGAGCGCGATCCCCGTGCGCACGACTGGCGGCCGTTTGTGCGCTTCACGCTCGAATGCGAAGGGGTCGCTTCGCCCACGGAACTTGACATCACGCGGCGCGAGGAGTTGACGCGCGCGAAGATCACGCGGCTTTTCGAAGTCGATCTGCGGCGCGCCGATCCTTTAGGCGGAGAGGCGCTGTCCGGCTACAGCACAGTCATTAGCGCCTATTGTGCCGACTCGGCGACCGCCAACCGTGGCGTTTGGAAAACATACATGGGCCGCATCGCCGGGCTGGTTCGTCCGGATGGCACGTTGCTGACGGCGGCTCTGCGCCGGTCTCGCTTCTATCTCGTCGGCGGCCTGGCGTTTCCGAGCGCCAACATCGACGAGCATGATCTCCACGATGTTCTTCAACGGCATTTCCAGCATGGAGGTCTGGAGATCGCGTCTTGCGAATTGGAAAACGCGGCATCGAAAGGCTATTCGAGCATAGTTCTGGCGCGGGCGTCCGGGCGTTGCGCTTCCGCGTGACGGATCCAGGGGCGTCGAAAAAGAAACGCACCGCGCCCTTTATCGACACCCCATCGCCGCCTTCGGCGGCACTTCCCCAACAAGTTGGGGAAGAAAAGCCCGCTACAAGCTCACCGCCGCCGTATTCGCCCCACAGAGCAGAACGGCAATCTTTTCGCCGGGCTTTGCTGCATATTTTCCCGAGAGCAGCGCCGCAAACGCCGCCGCGCCTCCGGGTTCGCTCACCACGCGGATGACATCCCACAAGCTTTTCTGCGCGGCGCGGATGTCATCATCGGAAACGAGGATCGCATCCTTGATGTAGCGCTGTGCGATCGGGAACATCATTTCGCCCACGCGTTTGGCGATAGGGAGTCGGACGCTATGCCATCGGTTGGCGCATCGACTGGTTTGCCCGCGGCAAGCGCCATGTGGAGCGTGGGTGAACCCTCGGGTTCCACCGCCACGATCTTCACGCGGTTCTCGAACCATGCCGCGATGCCGCCAATCAGCCCACCGCCGCCAACAGCGACGAGCAAAGTGTCGATGCCGGGCATATCCTGTTCGATTTCCAGCCCGACAGTGCCTTGCCCGAGCATGGTTTCGGTCTGCTCGAAAGCATGCACCGGCATCGCGCCGGTTCGCGCGGCATAGTGTTGGCTTGCTTCCAATGCATCCGTGTAGCGCGGACCGCCAATCACCAGGTCTGCGCCATAGCTCTTGATGCGCTCGGTTTTCGCCGGTGACGTGATTTCAGGAACGAAGATCGCAGCCTTGTGTCCCGTGGCCTTGGCCGCGAGCGCCACCGCCGCGCCGTGATTGCCTCCCGACGCCGCGACAACGCCCGCCTTCGGCACATCGCGGCAGAGAAGATTTGTGAACGCTCCTCGCGCCTTGAAGGAACCCGAGCGCTGCATGTATTCGTGCTTGAAGATCACCTCGGGAATCGAGAGGCCGAAATCCGCGCCCGCGACTCGCGTAACGGGTGTGTGTCGGATATGAGGCCTTATGACCGGCTCGACTTCGGCAATGCGGCCTCGCGAAACAGCACCAGCGTGCGCATTCATTTCTTCCGCCTTCTCACCAGCTTGAGACCCGACCAATTTTCATCTACCGCACAAACCTTGACGTCGACAAGGCCGCAGGACAAGGCTGCCGCGCGGATATCATCCTCACTCAAGCCCTTTGACAGCGGCGAAGATTTCTTCGGCCAGGAAACCCAGAGCATGGTGACGGGCGGCATGCGCTTCGCAAGCGCTGTCACCTCCTTCAACTCGCTCTTGTCCGTAGTGAAGAGATGAACCGCATCCGCATCCCCTGCGGCCTTCACCATCACCCAGTCATTGGGTCCGTCAATGAACTTTGCATACTGCGCGGGCGCACGCAGCGCGCGCACTCTCATGCCAGGCTTGAAACCGAGTTTCTTCCAAAGAGGGGTTCCCGAGTAGCCTGCCGTACTCAAGGCTTTGTCACCCGCCTCAGCGTGAGATTGATTCGCCCGCCGTCTTTCAGAAGCGTCGATGTCCCGGAGAGAACCCGATCGATGCCGTGATATCGCAACCGCGACTCGCCGCCCATCACAAGCAGGCGCCGGACGAGAGTTTGATCGTTTCGGTCTTGCCGCCCCTTTCCGTGCCGCCGATGCGGAAGATTGCCGTGTCGCCCAACGAAATCGAAACCACGGGTGCGGCGAAGTCTTCTTCATCGCGGTCCTCGGTGCAGCCCCATCTTGGCGCCTTGCGCGTAATAATTGACGAGGCAGGCCTCGGGCGCGTGCGGATAGCCCGATACCGCGCGCCACACATCCATCACCATTTCCGGAATGGCGGGCCATGGCTTGCCGGTTTCTGGGTGCGTTGCCTGATACCTGTAGCCGGCCCGGTCCGACACCCAGCCAAGTGATCCCAAATTGGTCATCCGCACGCTGAAGGGCCGTCCGGTTCGCGGCATGATAGGTGTGAACAATGGCGCCTCGGCCACAGCCGCGCGCAGTGCATCCGCGAGCGCAATTTGCGCGTTTTGATCCATGAAGCCGGGATGGTATTTGAGACCTGATGGCATGGAGAGAGATATGAAATCCTGCAAACTGATCCGCAACGCCGGCGAAAGCTACCACGGCAAACAGGGGCTCGACTATTTCGCCGGAATCTCGAAGGAATCAGCCGAGTCCGAGGCGATCTGCATGCATCTCCTCACCATCCCGCCGGGCGCTTCCGCGAGGCCGCACTATCACGAAAACCACGAGTCGGCGATTTTCGTCTTGGAAGGCGAAGCCGAGATGCGCCACGGCCCCAAGCTCGAGCACGTGATGCGGGCCAAGGCCGGGGATTTCGTCTATATCCCGGCTGGCGTTCCGCATCAGCCCTATAACCCGACCGACAAGCCCGTCCGCGCCGTCATCGCCCGCACCGACCCCAACGAGCAGGAAAGCGTGGTGATGCTGGGTTGAGGAAACCGCCTATCGAGTTAACCGCGCAGGTGGAGCTGACGAAGGTAGCGCTTGTCCGTCACAAGAGCTTTTTCTCGGAAACCGGCTTGCGAGCTGAGTGCCATACATGGACGACATACAGAATTTTGCCCTCAACGCGGTAGAAGATCTGATAGGGATGACGCGAAAGCGGTTTGACACGGACGCTTTCCATGTTTGTGCGGCGGGCAGCCAGCGGGGTTTCTGCGAGCAGAAGGCAAGACCTCTCGATTGCACGCAGAACCGACTTTGCACCCTGCGGGCTACGCCGCTGGAGGTAGCCGGAGATTTCAAGGAGATCGCGTCTTGCCTTGGCCGAGAACTTCAGCGTCAGCGGCATTGCGCGAAGATGGCTTCGATTTCCGCGTCGCCGGCGATCCGTCCGTGCCGGATGTCATCGAGGCCTTCTTCGATAGCCTTGCGCTCATCTGTGCTCAACACGTAGACATCGGCAAAGCTGCGCTCGATCGTCTCGGCAGCGTGGAGCAGGAGCGTACGCGCTTCTTCAGGCCAACTCTCTGCCCGTTCGATCAAATCGTTCAACCGATTATCCATAACATACGGTATCATGCCTCAATTTGAGCGGCAACACGAAACACCGGTCTTGTCGGTAGTACACGATCAAAGCGCCCATATCGGAGGTTACACTTTTGAAGCGGCAGTCTTCCTCGGCAAACACCGGATCGCATAGGGACGGGGTAGCCGAAGGAAAACCGTCTTCTCCCCACTCCCCGCTTGATCGCCCAAAACCCCGTCCCTATATAGCCTTCCGAGCGCCCGAAGGCCCTTGGAATCAGGGGACGAGGGAACCATATGACAATTCGGAGGCAGCCCCCGTGAAAGGGCAAAGGAAGCGCCTGTCAGGGGCTTTCCCAAGGCGCGCCTGCCGCAAGGAGGGTACTAAATGGCTAAAGTGATCGGCATCGACCTCGGCACGACCAATTCGTGCGTCGCGGTCATCGAAGGCAAAAATCCGAAAGTGATCGAGAACGCGGAGGGCGCCCGCACCACGCCGTCGATCGTAGCGTTCAACGCGGACGGGGAAACCCTGGTCGGCCAGCCGGCCAAGCGCCAGGGCGTGACCAATCCGGAAAACACATTCTTCGCCATCAAGCGCCTGATCGGCCGCCGCATGGAAGATCCCATGGTGGCCAAGGACAAGAAGCTTGTCCCCTACAATATCGTCAAGGCCGACAATGGCGATGCCTGGGTCGAAAGCCGTGGCGAGAAGTACGCGCCCTCGCAGATTTCCGCGTACACGCTCACCAAAATGAAGGAAACCGCCGAGCGCTATCTGGGCGAGCCGGTGACGCAAGCCGTCATTACGGTTCCCGCCTACTTCAACGACAGTCAGCGTCAGGCCACCAAGGATGCGGGCCGGATCGCCGGCCTCGAAGTGCTGCGCATCATCAACGAGCCCACGGCGGCGGCACTCGCCTATGGCCTCGACAAGAAGGAAGCCGGAACCATCGCGGTCTATGACTTGGGCGGCGGCACCTTCGACGTGTCGGTTCTCGAAATCGGCGATGGCGTGTTCGAAGTGAAATCGACCAACGGCGACACCTTCCTCGGTGGCGAAGACTTCGACATGCGGATTGTCGATTATCTCGCGGACGAGTTCAAGAAGGAACAGGGGATCGATCTCCGCAAGGACAAGCTTGCCCTGCAGCGCCTCAAGGAGGCCGCGGAGAAGGCCAAGATCGAGCTCTCATCCTCGACCCAGACCGAAATCAATTTGCCCTTCATCACCGCCGATGCGTCAGGTCCGAAGCATCTGACGCTGAAGCTCACGCGCGCCAAGCTTGAAGCTCTCGTGGATGATCTCATCCAGAAGACAGTCGAGCCTTGCCGCCAGGCTTTGAAGGACGCGGGCGTCACCGCTGGCCAGATCGACGAAGTCGTTCTTGTGGGCGGCATGACCCGCATGCCCAAGGTGATCGAGGTCGTCAAACAGTTCTTCGGCAAGGAGCCGCACAAGGGCGTGAACCCGGACGAGGTCGTGGCCATCGGCGCCGCGATCCAGGCGGGCGTGCTCAAGGGCGAAGTCAAGGACGTGCTGCTCCTCGACGTGACGCCGCTTTTCGCTCGGCATCGAAACGCTGGGCGGCGTGTTCACGAGGCTTATTG
>JAAURV010000309.1 GCA_012032065.1 Hyphomicrobiales bacterium | reverse complement strand
GAGTTCCTTTGTCTTGATGCCAACTTCGGAATAGGCTTCGTCAACAATCGATATGCCGGCCTGCTTCACCGTCTCCGGATCGCCTGAAATCAGGGGATGCCACCAGGCGAGGTTCTTGCCTTCATCGAGCAGGCGGTAGGCGCAGGTCTTGGGAAGCCATCCCAATGAGCCGACATTTCCGGGCGTGAGCGTCACGCAATCGGAGACACGTTTGGCGCGGTTCGGATAGTCCGAGCAGCGACAGGTGCCGAGATCGAGAAGCTTGCAGGCGGCGCGGGTGTAGTGAAACCTGCCCGTGTCGTCGTCCTCGAGCTTGTTCAAACAGCAGCGGCCGCAGCCGTCGCAGAGGCTTTCCCATTCCTCGCGGGTCATCTCGCCAAGGGTTTTGGTTTTCCAGTAAGGATCAGGGGACGGTTTCGCCATGCAGATTCAGGTCGAGTCCTTCGATTTCGGCTTCGCGGGTGACGCGCAGCCCAATGGTTTTTTCGATGACGAAGAGAATAGCGAAACTCGCGGCCGCACACCACACTGCCACGATCACACAGGCGACGGCCTGAATCCAGAGCTGTTCGATGTTGCCTTCGACGAGGCCGCTCTTGCCGCCCAGGCCTGCGCCGCGAATACGCCGATGCCAAGTGTGCCGACGAAGCCGCCAATGCCGTGAACGCCGAAGACATCGAGCGAGTCATCGTAGCCCAGGCGGCGCTTGAGGCTTGTGGAGGCGTAGAAGCAGGCAGCGCCGGCGATGAGGCCAATGGCCAGCGCGCCCGCAGGAGAGACAAATCCGCAAGCCGGCGTGATGGCGACGAGGCCAGCCACCGCGCCCGAGATGATGCCGAGAACGCTAGGGCGTTTGTGTATGATCCATTCGGCGGTCATCCAGGCGAGCGCTCCGGCGGCTCCGGCGATCTGGGTGTTGACCAGCGCCATGGCGGCCAGCGAATTGGCGGCCAGCGCCGAGCCGCCGTTGAAACCAAGCCAGCCGACCCAGAGCAAAGATGCGCCGGCGAGAGAGTAAACAAGATTGTGCGGCGGCATTGGTTCCTGCGGAAACCCTCGGCGCTTGCCCAGCATGATCGCGGCGACCAACCCTGCGATGCCGGAATTGATTTCAACGACAGTTCCGCCAGCAAAATCCGCGACACCCATTTGCGCGAGGAAACCGCCGCCCCAAACCCAATGGGCAACCGGTGCGTAGACCAGCAGGACCCATGCGCCGAGGAACCACAAGAGGCTCGAAAATTTCATGCGGTCGGCGAAGGCGCCGCAGATAATGGCCGGCGTGATGATGGCAAACGACATCTGGAACACCATGAAGAGCGTTTCCGGGATGGTGCCCACGAGGCTATCTTTACCGATGCCCGAGAGGAACGCTTTGCCGAAATCGCCGAGGTAAGGGGCGCTGCCGCTGAAGGCGAGCGAATGGCCCACAACGATCCAGAGGATCGTGACGAGGCAGCAGGCGGCGAAGCTCTGCATCAGGGTGGAGAGCACGTTCTTCTTGCGGACGAGGCCGCCGTAAAAGAGCGCGAGGCCGGGAATCGTCATCATGACGACGAGGCAGGTGGCGGTCAGTATCCAGGCCGTGTCCGCGCCGTTGAGTTGTGCGTCCTGAGCCACGGCGGCGTCGGACAGAACGATGACGGCGGCAAGCAGACAAAGCAGCCTGGTCATTGGTTATCCCCTGTTTTCCCTCGCCGGACAGCCCCACCTGCCCAGCAATTAGGCACCCCATGCATGAGTTGCGGACGGATTACAAGATATTGAATTGCCGGCAGAAACAGTGTCCACTGCAAATGTTGCCGGGAAATCTGGCAGGTTGCCGAGGGTTTAACCAAACTCCTGCCTCTATTTTACGCATATTGAACGGTCGAAAGGTGGATCCCGGACTGACAGACGGCTCAAGCCAACGCGATTTGGACAAATTTGGCCCTTAACTTGCAAGCGTGGCGAGTGCCGTCTATGCATCCTGTCAACGGCGCCACCGGTGGAAGCAAGTGTCGAAACTGCCTAAGCAAAATTCGCTCTATCGCCTGTTCTGGGCGTTCGATGCGCGTTTCAGTTCGACCATGTTCGAAATCTGGGACGGGATCAGGCGGGGCTGGTCGGCCTATTCCTCGTTCTTGTACCGGTTCAAGATCACCGGTTCGCGCCGGCTTTCCGTCGATCTTCTGGACGATGCCGCGACCTTTGGAACCATTTTCATCTTCGGGCTCATTGCTTTTGCGTTGCCGCCTTTCTCTGGCACGGGTGACGTTTGGAACCGGGGGCGCGCCTACGCCATCACCTTCACCGATGCCAATGGCGAGATCATCGGCCGCCGCGGCATCCGCCAGGACGACGCCATCCCGCTCGAAGACATTCCGCCCTATCTGATCAAGGCGGTGCTGGCCACCGAAGACGCGCGCTTCTTCGAGCATTTCGGCGTCGACGTGGTCGGCACGCTGCGCGCCATTGTGCAGAACGCGCGCGCCAACGAAGTCGTGCAGGGCGGATCGTCGCTCACCCAACAGGTGGCGAAGAACCTGTTCCTCAGCCCCGAGCGCACCATCCGGCGCAAGGTGCATGAGGCGTTTCTGTCGCTGTGGATCGAGGCCCGGCTTTCGAAGCAGGAAATTCTCAAGCTCTATCTCGACCGCGGTTATCTCGGCGGCGGCAACTATGGCGTCGAAGCTGCGGCGCAGTTCTATTTTGGCAAGTCGGTGCGCGATGCGAACCTCTCCGAAGCGGCAATGCTCGCGGGGCTCTTCAAGGCGCCGTCGAAATACGCGCCGCACGTGAATATCGAGGCAGGGCGGGCACGGGCCAATGTGGTGCTCTACCGCATGCTCGATACGGGATTCATCACGCAAGGCGAGTTGCTGCAGGCGCGGCGTGAGACCGCCAGCATCGTCGCGCAAAACCTGTTGCCCGCTCCCGACTGGTATCTCGACTGGGCCTACAAGGATACGTTGGCGCTGCTCGACGAATTGCGGCTCGACGGCGACTTCGTGATCGAGGTGAAAACCACCGTCGATCTCAAGCTTCAGGCGGCCGCACAGCAAGCCATCAATCAGGCAGTCGATACCGAAGGCCCGGGCTATAGGTTCACACAGGCGCCGCCGTCACCATGTCGCCCGATGGCGCGGTGAAAGCGATCATCGGCGGGCGCGATTACGAACAGAGTCAATTCAACCGCGCAACCGATGCAGATCGTCAGCCAGGCTCATCGTTCAAGCCTTTCGTTTACCTGGCCGCCCTGCTCGAAGGCTACAAACCCAATCAGACGGTGGTGGACGGACCAGTGTCGGTGGGCAATTGGTCGCCCAAGAACTACAATGGCAAATATGCAGGCCGCACCACGCTCTTGAATGCGCTGGCGCATTCCTACAACTCAATCCCTGTGAAGCTGATGCTCGACGTCGGGCGGCCAAAGATCATCGAGACAGCCCATGACGTCGGCATTCAAGCCGAGCTTGAAACCTGGGCGCCGATGGTGCTGGGCACTAGCGCTCTCACGCTGCTCGATCTCACCACCGGCTACGCCACATTCGCGGGCGGCGGAAAGCTGGCCGAGCCCTACACCATCCTCGAAATGCGCCGTCCCAATGGCGACATTATTTACGACCGCGCCGCTAACGCGCCGGTGCCGCAGCAAGTGGTGCCCGAAGAGACGATCGCCGATCTCAACTCGATGCTGAGTGCGGTGGTGAAGAACGGCACGGGACGCGCGCCGATCTTGGTTTCGCGCCGCAAGGCGGCAAGACCGGAACGAACCAGAGTTATCGCGATGCCTGGTACATCGGCTTCACCGCGCACAACGTGACTGGCGTATGGGTTGGCAACGACGACTTCACGCCAATGAACGATGTGACCGGCGGCCTGATCCCCGCGCCGATCTGGAAGAACATTATGATGGTGGCGGAGCAAGGCCTGACGCCTACGAGCCTCGCCGGCATTCCGCTCGACGG
>JAAURV010000308.1 GCA_012032065.1 Hyphomicrobiales bacterium | reverse complement strand
CCTTCTGAATATCCTCAACAACGAACAGCAGCGAGGCGACATTCACCATCAATCTCAGCGGAACCGGCGAGACTCTTTACCAAGCCTGGTCCAGCGACGCGAACTTCGGGGACAACTCCAGCAACGACGGAGTCACCAACGGCCTCGCCGTGCGTTTCGAATACGAATGGCACGACGAGAGCGGCCAGTGGTGGCGCAGCCACGGCAACGAGAACTGGGAATTCGATGAAAACGGCTACATGGCGAAACGCTTTGCCAGCATCAACGACCAACCCATCCGCGAAGAAAATCGCACCCTACGCTGGGATCGTGCGTGAAACATCGTACCGTCACGCCGGAAAACAAGATCGAGGCCGGGCAGGACGTCTTCATGATTTCCTGTTCCCGCTGCCACAGCACCACCGGCATCAATGGCGTGATGGAACACTTCACCCGCATGTATGGCGCCGGCGAGTGGAGCGAGAGCGGCATGGTTTCCTTCTTCGGCACGATGCACAAGACCAGCACCTTCATGCCACCATTTCCCGGCAACAAAGCGGAAAAGGAAGCCCTCGCCGCCTACATCCTCGATCTGCGCAAAACCGCCGAACCCCTCTCCGGTGCCCAAACCGATGGCGTTCGCCTCCCTGAATCCGAACCAACCGCATCACAACCATGAATCCCATAACACTACTCGCTGAAGTTCCCGTTCCGCGCGATCTTCCGCTTTCTTTGCCCTTACCGGAAGGCTTGCTCAAGGCCCTGCTCGTCCTGTTTTTTCTCGTCCACATCCTCTTCGTGAACCTCACCGTCGGCGGCTCTCTGCTGGTGGCCGCATTTGAATTTCTCGGATTCAAAAGCAAAAAATACGATGCCCTCGCCCTCGAATTGGCGAAAACCGTCACCGTGAACAAAAGCCTCGCCGTGGTCATGGGCATCGGCCCGTTGCTGTGCATCAACCTCGTCTATACCTCGCAATGGTATAGCGCGAACGCCCTCACTGGCCACGCATGGCTGATCATCATCCCGCTCATCACCGCCGCCTTCCTGCTCGCCTACCTGCACAAATACACATGGCATCGCTGGGATAGCGGCAACGCGAAAAAACTCCACTGGGCCATCGTCATCATCTCCACCGTGATGTTTCTCGCCATCCCCTTCGTCTTCCTCGCCAACGTCAATCTCATGCTCTTTCCCAGCGAGTGGGAGAAGGTCAAAGGGTTTTTCTCCTCCCTGAAAATCGGCAACGTCCTGCCGCGCTACCTCCATTTCCTGCTCGCCTCCATCGCCCTCACCGGCCTTGCGGGAGCCGGTTGGTTCTGGCGGGAAAACGTCGTCAAGCACCTCGACAACGGCATGACCCGCGAGGAACTGCGGCGCCTGTTCTATCGCATCGCCGCGTGGGCGACCGGTGCGCAATTCATCGCCGGGCCTTTGCTGCTCTTCACGCTTCCCAGCATCGGCGTCACACCCTTGCTTTACAAAATCATCCTGCCCTCCGCCGCACTCGGCCTGGTCTTGCTACTCGTATTGCTCCGCAAATCCAAAGCCACGGATCACAGCCTCCGTCACGGCTATGTTGCCATCCTTGTGTTCTTCTCCATCGTCGTCCTCGGCATGGGCAGCGGTCGCCACGCCTACCGCGAAGCCGCCCTCGCCTCCCACCAGCAGCAAATCAAAGCCCGCAGCGAAACATACCAAAGCGCCCTGCTCGCATGGAATGAAGCGAACCCGCCCTCCGAAGAAGCCGAGGAAACCCCCGAACAACTCTTCGCAAGCTGCGCCGCCTGCCACGCGCCGGACACCCGCCTCGTCGGCCCGCCGCTGCGTGAAATCGTCACCCTCTACGCCGGCAACCCGGACGGCATCGTCGCATGGTCTATGGCACCCGGAAAAAACGCCCCGACTACCCGCCCATGCCCGCCATGAACCACCTCGGCGAGGAAAAACTCCGCGTCATTGCGGAATACATCCTCGGAACCGCACCGAAGTAGGCACGTTTATAATCTATGTAGAAGCGCCTCTCGTCAGATTGATTAGCATGACGCAACTACATCCTCTTGTGACGCATTGCACTTAGAATCCATGCACCAAAACAAATCACGATCGGTGCAGAGAGAGCCAACCACGCGCAAACATCCCAGAATCCGTCATGTGTCAGCGCGATGATGAGTCCTGCAAGTGAAGTCGGTAAAAGTATGGACGGGAAAAACCATATAGATTGGCTCAAATTTTTCATATCTTGAGGGCTTCAGTTGTTTTCGAACGCGAGCGGATCCGCGCGTAAGTCAGATAGATTCCAGTCACGCAAAGAACCAAGGTGAGCAGCGTGAACAGCGCCCAGATGATCTTGAGGGGCATACCCGCGTAGTCGCCGAAATGCAGCGGCCCGGAGACGAACAGCGCCTTGATGTAGAGCGGGGCTTCGCGGGCGACGGTGATCCCGCCGTCTGACGCATCGATCAATGCCAGCTTCGGGATGCGGCTTTCCAGCCCATCGCCTTTGGCCATGAAAAATGTGTAGTGATGCTCGCCGGAATAAGGCGTGCCGGGAAAGAGGGCGAAGCTCACATGATGCCTCGGCCACGCTTTTTCCGCGGAGGCGACCGCGCTTTCCAACGGAACTTCTCTCACAGGCTTCGGGAGATCGCGGAAGTCCGCCGTCATCGCCGCCAGATCATTCGCCTGGTAGATCGCCAGGATCGGCTTCGCCAGTTCGAGGATCACGCCGGTGATAGTCACGACCGACAACCATGCCAGCGTGGTGATCCCGATGAGGTTGTGGAGATCAAGGCGGAAGACCCGCTTCGACCTCTCGCTCCGCAGTTTGCCGAAACGGATCCCGCGCATGAAGGGCGCGTAAAGCACCACCCCGCTGAGCAAAGCGACAAGCAACGCGATGCCGACCAAGGCCAGATACAGCTCACCGATGATGCCGGCGAAGAGGTTGATGTGGAGTTTCAGAACCCACATACTGAGGGTCTCATCGAGATTCAGATCGGCGGGCTCACCGGTATGGGCGTTGAACAGGAACGGTTTGGCTTTCGCGAAATCGTTCACGCCCGGCGGGCACATCGAGATATACACCAGTCCCGGATGCTCCTGATCTTCCGAGTAGCTCATTTCCGTCCAGCCGGGGTGTTTCTCTCTCGCGGCGGCGACGATTTCCCCGAGCGCGAGCCGCGGTTGATCCGTGCCCGCGATCACAGGCACGATGCCACGGGCGTGGTCGATCTCGTCATGAAAAACCAGATAGAGCCCGGTAACGCAGAGCAAGGTCAGGTTCAGCGTCACGAACAGACTCGTCCAGCGGTGCAGGACAGTCCAGCGGCGGAGGGCGTTCGCAGTCATCAGAAATCGTATTTAAGGGAGAGTGTGTATGTCCTCGCGTTGCCGCGACCCACGGCAGCATCGTCGATGATTACCGCGCTCGCAGTCCACAACTGGCAAGCAGTCGCCAAAAAATCCAAGAAGAGATTGATCAAACCGCTAAAGATTTGAACGCCGCCTCGACCGACACCCAGGTGGCCCGACTGCAAGGACGGATGGCAATTTTGCAAGGCCAGCAAGAGCAGCTTTCTCGGGAGGAAACGCTCGCTGCCGCCCAATCTACGATTGAAACCAACGATGTCGCAATGAGCCGCCGCGCCCAAGCCCAAGCGCAGGCCGAAGCATTTGATCAAGAACGGCAAGAGGCTCTAACAGCTGCGACTCAAGGTAATGTGCCCGAACCCAAGCCCGCCAAGAACGTCGAATGAAAACCCTCATCACATTTACTTTGGCAATCAGCTTTGCGTTTCTTGCCCAGTCATGTCAGCGACTTCGTCAGAAGCAGCAACGTCAAGAAAGCAAGGGCGCTTACAAATCCATCACGGTGCCGGAACCCAAGCCCGCCAGTGAGGTAAATTTCTCCGACGCATCCAACCATACGCCGTGAATTTTCTCGCCATCGGACTCGCCAATCCCCAGGCGCTGTGGGAAAAAATTCTCGGTTTTCT
>JAAURV010000307.1 GCA_012032065.1 Hyphomicrobiales bacterium | reverse complement strand
TACGACAGCGCCTTCCACTTCAGAACCGCCCATCACGGCAACATCGTCACCGCCATCCAACCCTCGCGCGGTTACGATATCGATCCCAAGGCCACTTATCACGACCCGGCACTTGTGCCGCCGCACGGCTACATCGCGTTTTATCTCTGGATCCGCCACGACTTCGGCGCCCATGCGGTGATCCACAACGGCAAACACGGCAATCTCGAATGGCTGCCGGGCAAAGCCACGGCACTTTCGGCGGAATGCTGGCCCGAAGCCGTGTTCGGTCCCCTGCCCCAGCTCTATCCCTTCATCGTCAACGATCCCGGCGAAGGCACGCAGGCCAAACGCCGCACCTCCGCCGCCATCATCGATCATCTCACCCCACCGCTTACCCGCGCCGAAACCTATGGCCCGCTGAAAGATCTCGAAGCGCTGGTGGATGAGTACTACATCGCCTCCGGCCTCGACCGCCGCCGCCGCGACCGGCTTCGCCGCGACATTCTCGACCTCTCCAAAAGCCACCGCCTCGATGCCGACGCGGGATTCACTGGCGACGATGACAACGACTTGCAAAAGCTCGACGCCTATCTCTGCGACTTGAAAGAAGCGCAAATCCGCGATGGCCTGCACATCCTCGGCCAATCGCCCGAAGGGCGCCTCGAAACCGATCTGCTCGTGGCGCTGACCCGCGTTCCGCGAGGACTCGGAGAAGGCAGCGATCAATCGCTGATCCGCGCCCTTGCGGCGGATTTTGGTCTTAAAGAGTTCGATCCCCTCGCCTGCGCCATGGCGGAACCCTGGGCCGGCCCGCGACCAAATGCACTTGCAACGCTTTCAACCGACCCCTGGCGCACGAATGGCGACACGGTGGAGCGGCTGGAGTTGTTCGCTTCCCAACTCTTGTCGTCATCCTGGCGAAAGCCAGGATCCATAGCACTGCAAGTCGCAGCTGAAAAAACTTCCTCGGACGAGCTATGGATCCTGGCTTTCGCCAGGATGACGGAACTAGGTTTGGAAAGGACAAAAATCGTTCTCGATAACATCGAAACCACCATCCGACCCGCGCTGCACTCTTGCGGAAGGAGCGAAATCACGAACCTCCTCCGGGGCCTCGACGGCAAGCGGATTCCTCCTGGCCCTTCCGGAGCGCCGACACGCGGACGGCTCGATGTTCTTCCGACAGGCCGCAATTTCTACTCGATCGATAACCGCACGCTCCCCACCCCCACCGCGTGGAACCTCGGCAAGAAATCCGGCGAAGACTTGCTCGTCCGCCACTTCCAGGATTTCGGACGCTATCCAAAAGCGCTTGGCCTCTCGGCCTGGGGCACGGCCAACATGCGAACCGGCGGCGATGACATTGCGCAAGCGCTTGCCTTCATCGGCGCGAAACCCTCATGGGAGCCATCAAGCTGGCGGGTCACGGGCATCGAAGTGATCCCGCTCGCGGCCCTTGGCCGTCCCCGCGTCGATGTGACGATGCGCATCTCGGGTTTCTTTCGCGATGCCTTCCCGGCACAGATCGAGTTGCTCGACCGCGCCTTCCGGACCATAGGAGGTCTTGAAGAAGATGAGGAAGACAACCCGATTGCCGCGCGCATGAAGAGTGAAGCCAAGCTTCTCGAAACACGCGGCATCGATGGCAAGGATGCGAGACAGATTGCCGGCTACCGCATATTCGGTTCCAAGCCCGGCGCCTATGGCGCGGGCTTGCAGGCATTGATCGACGAAAGGATTTGGAACGAACGCGCCGATCTTGCGGCGGCTTATGTCACCTGGGGCGCCTATGCTTATGGCGCGCGTGAAGCGGGCGTGAACGACGAAGCGGCATTCAGCGAACGCCTGAAACGCATCGAGGCCGTCGTCCACAATCAGGACAACCGCGAGCACGATCTTCTCGACTCGGACGACTACTATCAGTTCGAAGGCGGCATGAGTGCCGCCGTGGAGCAGGCCTCGGGCAAGCGGCCGCGCGTTTATCACAACGATCATTCACGGCCCGAGCGGCCCATCATCCGTACGCTTGATGAAGAAGTGGGCCGCGTCGTGCGTTCGCGCGTGGTCAATCCCAAATGGATCGATGGCGTGAAGCGCCACGCCTACAAGGGCGCGTTCGAAATCGCCGCCACGATCGACTACATGTTCGCCTTCGCGGCCACGACGGGAGCGGTGAAGTCGCATCACTTCGATCTCGCCTACGATGCCTTCCTCGCCGACGGCGAGACGCGCGATTTCATCGCCAGCAACAATCCAGCCGCGTTGAAGGAAATCGCCCAGCGCTTCGGCGAAGCAGCCGCGCGCGGATTTTGGACGCCGCGGCTCAATTCGGCCTATGATCTGATCCGGGAGCTTTCCGCATGACCGAGAACGAAGACGATCTCCGCCACCACGAAAAGATGGCCAAGAAGAAGGCCGCCCGCGACAAGATCATGGCCGGCAAGACCATCGAACGCGGCCTGCTGATCGTGCACACTGGCAAGGGCAAGGGAAATCCACCGCCGCCTTCGGTATGGTGTTCCGCTGCATCGGCCATGGCATGAAGGCGGGCGTCATACAGTTCGTGAAAGGCGCCTGGTCAACAGGAGAGCGCACCGTGCTGGAGCGTTTCCCCGATCTCGTCACCATCAAGGCCATGGGCGAAGGCTTCACCTGGGAAACCCAGGACAAGCAGCGCGACATCGCGCACGCCCGCGAAGGCTGGGAGGAAGCGAAGCGGATGATTGCTGATCCCGCTTACAAGATGGTGATGCTCGACGAATTGAACATCGTGCTGCGTTACGACTACCTGCCGCTTTCCGAGGTGCTCGAGGTCTTGCGGGCGAGGCCTGCGGACAAGCATGTGATTGTCACCGGCCGCAACGCCAAGGACGAACTGATCGAGATCGCCGATCTCGTGACCGAGATGGAGCTGATCAAGCATCCTTTCCGTTCCGGCGTGAAAGCGCAGGCAGGAGTGGAGTTCTAGAAGCAGGGCTGCCGCTATGAGCTTCCGCTCCGTCGCATCCTTCCTTGACCCATATTCGCCAACGGACTAACCCAAGCCCATTCGCAGTGCCCAATTGACGGGCTGAAAGACATTCCGGTGCGGCCGACCCAGATGCGGGGCCAAGACCGGAACTGCCTTCCGGTGCCATTTCACATCGGCGCTGCGCGTTTGTTTGGAAGGCAGGAAAGATGAACGAGAAACTGGGCGTCATGCTCTGTGGCCACGGCAGCCGCGATACCGATGCTGTCAAGGAATTCGCCGTGCTGGCCCATCACCTCAAGGCGCGCCTGCCGCACTATCCGGTTGAATTCGGATATCTGGAATTTGCCAAGCCGATCATCCGCGATGGGCTCGACAAGCTGAGGGCTTCAGGCATCGAGCGCGTACTTGCGGTTCCGGGCATGCTTTTCGCCGCGGGCCACGCCAAGAACGATATTCCGTCCGTGCTCAACACTTACGCCGCGCAGAATGGCATCCGCATCGACTACGGCAAGGAACTCGGCATCGATCCCAAGATGCTGCGCGCCGCAGGTGATCGCATCGCTGAAGCGGTGAAGTCCGCTGGCGATCACATTGCGAAACACGAAACCTTGCTTGTGGCCGTAGGCCGCGGCGCATCCGATCCCGACGCAAACTCGAATGTCTCGAAAGTCATGCGTTTGCTCTGGGAAGGCTTCGGCTTCGGCTGGGGCGAGACGGCCTATTCCGGCGTCACCTTCCCCCTGGTGGAGCCCGCACTCGAACATGCGACGCGTTTGGGCTTCAAGCGCATCATCGTGTTTCCCTACTTTCTCTTCACCGGCATCCTCGTGCAACGGATTTACGACGCAACCGATGCCGTGGCGGCGCGCCACCCCCGGGATCGAATTCGTGAAAGCACCCTATCTCAACGACCATCCGGGCGTGATCGATACGTTCGTGGAGCGCATCGAGCAGATCCTCACCGGCGACATCGCCATGAACTGCCAGCTTTGCAAGTACCGCACGCAAGTCCTGGGCTTCGAGGCGGAAGTCGGA
>JAAURV010000306.1 GCA_012032065.1 Hyphomicrobiales bacterium | reverse complement strand
AAGTCAAATTCGGTCAGCCGCCAAACGATGGAGAAAGCTCTACGTGGGCAACGCGAAGGACCTAGGGCACGTGAACTGAGAAGACGCATCATACGTGAATTGACACGGCGCGGCAGGGCAGCGTGACCGACTATCTTTCAACGCCTTTGATTGCAAAATTGGCCGGTGTGTCACGGCAAACGCTGCATCAAGTGGCCAAGGCGGCAGCAAACGGAGCGCCTTGGCGCGGCTCGAATCTCATCGTTCGAAACACTATAGGCAAAGGTGGCCCGGTCGGGCGTGTCGTATCAAATCCGCGCCGATAGCCTTCCTGAGGCGCTCCAGCTTCGCCTCAAAGCGCTTGAACCTGTAAGCGGCACTCAACTCAGGTCCGATGATGCCGCCACGGCGATGAGCCGCTTTTGGGAACACTTGCTATCACCGCTCACTGTTCATCCGAAGGGTTCGGACGCGCGCGGAAAGGGCATCAAGGAATGCGCGGCGCGCCAGCATCTGTTGCCCGATGGCACGAAGCACCGCTTCGATGAACGCACAATCCGCCGCAAACTGAGCGAGCTAGAAGCACATGGGCTTGCCGGGCTTGCAAAGGCCAAGCGTTGCGATGCCGGTCAACAGCGCGTCATTCTCACGCGCGCGTTCGATGCCGCTGCAAGGGCAGCTGGAAAGACTGACGGCGACATTGAGAAAGTTGCAACTCGGCTAAGGGACTATGTGCGCGGATTGATCGTCCAAGGGCGTCTCCCGCAAGGCCATCGCGATGTTCGCAAACCGGGAGTTCAGTGACCTGGCCCTTGGGGCGAACATCACTGTGGAAGGCCAAACCTTCACGCTTCCGGCACACCTTATCCAGCGGGAGCGGGACTATCGCCGCGTTGCAATCCATCGCCGCGACAACAAAGCCTATGACGATGCCAAGCCGCGCATTCGCCGGACGCGCGACGGACTGCTCCCTATGGACCTTGTGTTTGGCGACGTTCATCCTATCGACATTCCCGTTTTGCGCGATGACAAGACCATGGCGCATGCGCGCCTTGTTGCATTCCTCGACATCGCAACGAACCGGCTTTTCTATCACTGATGCTTCTACGAAAAGGGCTACGGCATCACAAACAAGCACGTCATTCAATGTTTCCTCGATATGATTGGAGAATGGGGCTTGCCTAGAACGCTCTATCTCGACAATGGGTCCGAATACAATTTCGCGGCGTTCCTGAAACCTGCCTTGCTCTTGCTCAATCCGGAAAACGGACGGCCACTCATTCATGCGAAGCCGTACAACGCCGCGGCGAAACCCATCGAGTCCATTTTCCGCCTGTTGGAGCACTCATTCTTTTCGATGATCCCCGAATGGATTGGCGGAAACAGGCAGCGGAAGAAAACAGCGAATGTGGGAAGAGCTCCCGTACCGATCTCAACATTCGGCAGGTTTATTGCCACGGTGAAAGCTTGCACCGATCTCTATCACAATACTCCCCAATCCACGCTCGGAAACCGTTCTCCGTTCGAATGCTACGATGCATTTGTCCGTGGCGGCTGGAACATGACCACCGCGAGTATCGATGCATTCCGCTTAGCGTTCACTACAGAGCAGGTCAGAGACGTTCGTAAAGGCTGTATCCAATTTGATGGCAGCCTTTGGACTTGCCGCGAGCTTCAAAAATATCAAAGCCAAAGGATTGTTGTTCTTGTTCCGCAGTATGAGCGGTGGAACCGTTTTGCCGCTCAAAGACGGTAGTGGGGCGGTATTTGCGTTTGCCGAACGCGAGCGGCCCTACGGCTATCTTGATCCGGCTGGAGCGGTCGAATCGGCGGCGCGGGCCAAGGCCCACTTGGAAGGCGTTCGCGTTCTGGAAAGTTCCGCCGCCGACATCGATCCTGAAGTAGAGTTGCAAAGGAACGTGGTTCGATTCCCTGCTCCTCCACAAGCGCCGGTCGCAGCAACTCTAGAACCAAGCGACAAGGCGCACATTGTCCTGACGGCCCTCAATGAACCCGCCGGCGAACGCGCAGAACGTCTGACGCGCGAAATTGACAGTGAAATCGAAAAACAACTCGCGCGCTTCAATAGCGCGGCGCGGAAGGGCCGGAGTTCATGAGCATGGACGAAGATATCGAACCCCCGTTTCACATTCCCGCACTTAAGACGCGCACCTCTGAACTGATCGAAGCGACGATACACAAGGCGCGACACACGCGTAAATGCGTCTTGATCCGGGGCATTCCCGGCGTGGGCAAGACTTTCACGATCCGCAAGATCACTGACGAAAACCACCATAAGCACAAGCTGATCACGGCATCACCGATGAACCAAAGCCCGCGCGCCTTTTTCGAGGAGATTGCGGACTGCTTAGGCATCAATGGCAAGTGGAAGAGCAGGCATGACCTCAAAAATCACGTTCTCGCCCATCTTCACAGCGGTTACCATTCGCAGGGTGTTATCATCATTATAGACGAAGCCCAAAATCTCACGCTTGAAACGCTTGCCGCGCTGATGGACCTAAGCGACCAATCGGGGGTGCCCTGTGCCTTTGTTGGCAATTATCACGCGCTCAAAATCTCGCAGGTTGATGACTCGCTGTTCAACATGGTGATGGACCGTATTCCGGAGAAATACCAGATCAACATCCGTGGTGTCTATCAAGACGATGCCCGGCTGTTTGCCATACAATTCAATGTCGAGGGCGTTCCAGCCTATGACTATGTGACAGCGTACAGCGCGGGGCGATCGCTGCGGCGCTTGTGTGAGCTTCTGCATGAGGCGCGCGAAATCGCGGGGTCGCGGGGATCAATCAAGCTGCAACATCTTCGTGAAGCGGTGGAAACCCTGCATGGCGAAGAGGATGACCGCAAGCTGTTCAAACTTGTTCCAAACCGCAAAGCAAAGGAGATCGCGGCATGAGTGAGAAAATTCCCTTTTCGACTGACGGTGAAAACATGATTGACGAGGGCCTTCGGGCACTCAATGGCTTGATAGGTGTCATGGATCATCGCCAGCTGGGCGTGTGTGGCGACGACCTATGTAGTCTCCTCGGCCTCATCCACCGCAAAATCGAAGAAGGTTCGGAGATCAACTCCAAAATTGTGATGGGCGTGCTCGATAGACTCAACGCGGAACGGAACACGTATGCTGAGATTCGCCAGAGGAGGCGAATGAGCGCGATCATCAAGCGGGTGCTTGCGGAGCAAGAAGCGAAAAGGGCGTGCGAGAATGAAGCCGGAAATTGATCCCTCCGCTCTGACCGCGCGCCAAAAGGATGAGTTTCTTGTTCACCTTGACGAAGTAAAAAGCGCGGTCGCGAGCTCCAATCGGCGGTTGTTCGATGCCCTAAAAGATCATCCGCAAATGACTGACGATCTCCGCGCAATCCTCAATCAATGGGCAATCGAGCTATGCCACATTACAGAGTCTTCGTCCGCACATGTGCTCGAGCGGTTCGTTTCCAATCCCCACTTGATGAACTGAGGACCGGCCATGCCAAGCACACGTCAACTCGGTTTGCTGTACGTTGCCAAGGCCAAGCTGGGCATAGCGGATGATGACTATCGTGCCATGCTTTCGCGCGTCGCCGGCGTCGAAAGCGCGAAGCATTTGAGCGATGACGGGTTCGCGGCCGTCATGGCCGAATTCGAGCGGCTTGGCTTCGTGTCGGCCAAACCGCGCTACAGTCACCGCGACGGGTTCGCCTCGCCTTCGCAACTCGCCTTCATCAAGGACCTTTGGCGGGACTATCGCGGGGAGGATGACGAAGCGGGATTCCGGCAATGGCTGGAACGCTTCCATCATGTGTCCGACGCCCGCTTCATCACCGTTGCGAAGGCGCAGGCCGTGGTGACGGCGCTCAAGGCCATGGCGCGGCGGAAACGGGCAGCCTGACGGCTCGGATTCCGGGATTTGATCCCGGAATTGACACATTGACGGGGCCGGGAGTGGGTAATTCGCTCCCGGCCCTCAATTTCGAATTTGAAGGGTTTTGAATGGGTTTTCAATCGTACCGACTGAC
>JAAURV010000305.1 GCA_012032065.1 Hyphomicrobiales bacterium | reverse complement strand
CGCTCGTCCGCGCGCGTCGATATCGTCGCCTAGGGCCGTGACCAGCGCTGCTTCGTAACCGGGCTCGACGTCCAGCAGGTCGGCAAGCGACGGAAAATCGCTGAACCCGAAGCCGGCACCAGCAAGTTCCTCAGCGTCCGCACTTCGGTTTGCAGCCGCTCCATGGCGCGGCGCGCATCGTCGTGAGTTTGACGCGCATCGGATTCGATCTGCCGCGATATGCGAAGCTGGGTTTCGGCGGCATGTGCCGCCGTTTCGCCCGCCGAAGCGGAAGCCATTGCATCGGCAAGCGCTGCCGACAGCGCCTCGCCATTCTCCATGCCGCCCATGCCGGCGACGATGGCCTGGCGGCGCGTTTCGATATCCCGAACTTCACGTTCAAGTTTTTCGATGCGCTGGCGATATTCGCCGAACGAACGTTCGCCGGCGCCGCGGCGCGCGGTCAAATCGGAGAGGTTGCTCGATGCCGCATCCGCTTCTTCCTGAGTCCGCGAGAGCAAATCGGCGGCGGCCTGCAACGCCGCCGCCGCAGTTGCGCGGATTTCGCCGCTGCCGGATTGTGCGTCGCGAATGCTCCCCTGCTCCGCCGCCAGTTGTTCGCGGACATTGGTGGTATCGGCGATCGCGTCCTGCTCGCGTGCGAGATCGCTTTCGATCTGCGCGATACGCTGCGCCAATTCCTTGCGCCGCTCCTCGGCGCGGCGCTCTTCCTCGTCGAGCGCATTGCGCTCCGCATTCATCCGTTGCAACACCGCGGCGCGCACGGTTTCCTGTTCGCGCAGCGACGGCAGCTTGTCGCCAAGCTCATCGCGCAAGCGCAGCCGCTCGGAGGAAAGCCGTGCCGCTTCGGCGAGCACCCGGGTAGCCTGATCGAGCAACTCGCTGTCATGACGGCTCGCCTCGGCCGCATCGCGCCACGCGACGTAGAGTCCCGCGGCCTCGAATTTCCGGATCTCCGCGGAAATCTGCTTGTAGCGCTGGGCCTGCCTGGCCTGGCGCTTCAGGCTGTTAAGCTGGCTTTCAAGCTGCGCTGCCACGTCTTCAAGGCGCGTGAGATTTTGCTCAGCACCCTTGAGCTTCAACTCGGCGTCATGACGCCGCGTATGCAGGCCGGTGATGCCGGCCGCTTCCTCGAGAATCAAACGCCGCGCCTGCGGCTTGGAATTGATGATCTCGGCGATCTGCCCCTGCCGCACGAGGGCCGGCGAGCGGGCGCCGTCGAGACGTCGGCGAAGAGAAGCTGCACATCGCGCGCGCGCACTTCGCGGCCATTGATGCGGTAGGCCGAACCCGCCTCGCGCTCGATGCGCCGCGAAATTTCGAGCACATCGCTGTCGTTGTACTGCGCGGGTGCGCTGCGCGCGTCGTTCTTCATCGTCACCATGACTTCCGCCATGTTGCGCGACGGGCGCTCGGATGTGCCGGAGAAGATCACGTCCTCCATGCCCGAGGCGCGCATGGACTTGTACGAGCTTTCGCCCATCACCCAGCGCAGCGCTTCGAGCAGATTGGACTTGCCGCAACCATTGGGGCCGACGACGCCGGTCAGACCCGGTTCGATGTGAAGCTCGGTTGGCTCCACAAATGATTTAAAGCCGGACAACCGGAGCCGGGTAAACTTCATACCTCACTATCCCCCAAATAAGCCGTGCTGCCGTCTGGAGCAACCGGCGGTCATTCGACCGCCGGTAAGTTGCTCTAGCAATTCGAATCTGGCGCATAACTGAACGCTCAAGTGATTCCACTTGAACGCGTTATGCGCTAGCCCAGCAACGGGTCGAGTTTCTGCTTGAACGCCTCGAAGGTGTTTTCCCCATCGTAGCGCTCGCCATTCACGAAGAAAGCCGGAATGCCTTCGACGCCGAAGGTCTCCGCCTTGCCGCGCACATCGAGAATTCCCTTGGCGACAGTTTCGTTCTTCAGGCATTCGTCGAATGACTGCTGCGTGAAGCCCGCCTGCTGGGCGATCTTGAACAGGCCGTCCTTTGGCGATTGCATCCAGTCCTTCTGCGTCTTGAAGAACACGTCGACCAGCGGGAAGTATTTATCCTTCGGCGCGCAGCGCGCGATCATGAAGGCCGCGAAGCCCGCCTCGTTGTGCGGGAATTCGCGGAACAGGAAACGCACCTTGCCGGTATCGATGTATTCCTTCTTCAGCGGCTCGAAGACCTCGTTGTGGAACGCCGCGCAATGCGGGCACGAGGCTGAAGCATATTCGACAATCGTGACCTTGGCGGTGTCGGAACCCAACGCCATCTCGCCGATAGCCGAGGGCTCGTGAAGCGCCGTGACATCGACAGCTAAAGCGGAGCCCGCGGGCAATGCAAAAGCCAGCGCCGCGGCGCCTAGGAGAAGTGAGCGTCTGTTTGCGTGAATCATGGGGTTTCCCTACTCGAAGTTGGAGATTCGGACCAAAGATTATTTCACTTGTGGAGAACCGGATTTGACCGCCAAAGCGCCATGTCCGAGGCGCGCCAGAGCCTGCTTGAGCTTGTCATCGGCGACGGCGGCGAGCTTCGCCGTAAGCTCCACGGACGGGGATGCGTCCGGCGTGTCAGGCTTCCTGGATTTTGCGCGGGATAACTGAGTCTGGCGAATCTTGATCGCGGCAATGGCGCCATAACCGAAGAAGCGGTTCACCCGGTCGATGAGATGCGGCGTTTCGTATTGAATATCGAGAGCACGGCCTGGAGCCACCCGCAAAACCAGCGTGCCGCCGGATTTTTGCGCGTCTTCCGTGGCGGTCTTGGGCCAGGAGAGCTTGTCGGGCTCGCACCAGGCCGCGACGGATTCTCCCGCGATTTCCCGCCAATGGGTGAGGATTTCGCCATAGGCATGGCCATAGCGCGAAAAGGCCGCCTTGGAGATGGCGCGAAAGTGCTTGTCGAGGGTTTCCATTCCGGTGTGTATGGCAGCAATTCCATCGATTGGCATTCCATCGGCTAGCACAATGGCAGAACAAGGGCCAAACCACGGCCTCGCGGCAGGACTTCTCCGCTGGTACGGCAGACACGCCCGCAGCTTGCCGTGGCGCGCGCCGGGGTCTCGGCGGCCCAACCCCTATCACGTCTGGCTCTCCGAAATCATGCTGCAGCAGACAACCGTCGCCGCGGTTATTCCCTACTTTCAGAAGTTCACCGCGCGCTGGCCGGGCATCGGAGATTTGGCGGCGGCATCGCTCGACGATGTACTCGCGGCTTGGGCGGGGCTTGGCTACTACGCGCGCGCAAGAAACCTTCATGCCTGCGCGAAGACCATCGCCGGAAAGTTTGGCGGGCAATTTCCCGAGAACGAGGACGGATTGCTAGCGCTTCCGGGCATCGGCCCCTACACCGCTGCGGCCATTGCAGCGATCGCATTTGGCCGAAGCGCCGCCGCCGTCGATGGCAATGTCGAGCGGGTCATATCACGCCTCGACGCCATCGAGACGCCGCTTTCGCAGGCAAAATCCGCCATCACATCGCGCGTTCTCGATCTTGTGCCGGCAATGCGCCCGGGCGATTTTGCCCAGGCGCTCATGGATCTTGGGGCAACCGTCTGCACACCGCGCACGCCCCGCTGCGAACTCTGTCCATGGACCTTGGCCTGCAAGGCGAAGGCGCGCGGCATGGCGGAAATCCTTCCGCGCAAAGCCGCGAAAAAGAAAGCGCCGGTCCGCTTCGGCCATGTCTTCTGGCTCGAACGCAGCGACGGCACGGTGCTGTTGCGCAGGCGTCCGGAGATCGGACTGCTCGGCGGCATGCTGGAGTTTCCGGGAAGCGAGTGGATGGAAGGCGCACGAAGAAGTCCAAACGGCTCCGCGCCCGCCGATATTTCATGGAAGAGAATCCCGGGATCGGTCCAGCACACCTTCACCCATTTCAAACTCGAACTCATCGTGCATCAAGGAATGATCAATTCTCCGTCCGGCGGCCTCTGGCTCCACCCCGAGATTTCCCCACCGCCGCGCTCCCCACAGTCATGCGCAAGATTGCACGGCATGTGATGGCGAAAGGGAAGAACCATG
>JAAURV010000304.1 GCA_012032065.1 Hyphomicrobiales bacterium | reverse complement strand
AGACCAACGTGCAGATCGGCATCGGCATCGGTGTGCCCGGTTGGAGCCATGACCGCTGCTATTGGGAATTCGACGACCGCTATTGCGATCGCCGATACCGTCCATCCGGCTTCATCGAGCCGCCCCGGTATTATGACCCGCCGCGGTATTACGATCCGCCGCGCGAGTCCTATGGCAGGGTAAGCTGCCGCGAAGCGCGCCAGATCGTGCGCGAGGAAGGCTTCCGCCGGGTGCGCACCGAAAGTTGCGGCGGAAAATATCACCGCTTCATCGGCTTCCAGCGTGGCGAGCCATATTTGATCCGGTCCGGTCGCGGAACGGCGAAATCCGGTCGGTCGATCCGATCTAACTGTTGAATGAAAACGCAGGGCCGGGCGTTTGCGCCCGGTCCGTCAAGCGACGAGGGGAGCTACGGCATGGTCAAGCGTTTCATGGTTCTGAGTGCGGCTGCGGCAGCGATCGCGGCCACGAGCGGTTTTGCGGAAGCAGGGTCGAAGTGGCGGCTGCGCTTTTACGAGCCGCACTACCACACCTACTATCCCGGCCCGCAGTACATCGAGGAGCCGGACTACGGTTATTATGTGTTGCGCAAGCCGCGCCGCTACCGCGACGATTTCGAGCCGGAGTATTACGAACCCGACTTTGACGACGCGGACGACTACTATGACGAACCGATCCGGGTGAAGCGGCCGCGGCGCGAAGTCTTCCGCGAGGCCGATCCGCTGCCGGTGAAGAAGAAAAAGTCTTCGGTGAAGCAGGCATCGATTTCGGGCGCCACCAGGAAATCCAGCGCCAAGAAGTCCGAGCAGAAAACCTCCGGCTTGATGAGCTGCGACAAGGCTTCTGGCATCGTGGCCGGCTACGGCTTCCAGAATGTGAAGGCGACCGATTGCAAGGGCGATGCCTATGGCTTCAGCGCCAGACGCGGCGGCAAGCCCTACACGATCACGCTCAACGCCGCCAACGGCGAGCTCACCGGCGTCAAGAAAGTCCAATAAGTTCCATTCCTTGCCCGGCGGGTGCGGCTCGTTTACACCCTCCGGGCAATGGCTTTTCTCGAACTCGTCTCAACACCGGAGAACCCCGTTCCCGAAGGCGCTGTGGTTGCCTCGGTCAAGACCCAGGACGGCGTGAGCTTGCGCGCCATGCGGCTGGTCCGGGGCCGATCGCGGGGCACCGTGGTGATCCTTGGCGGGCGCGGCGATTTTCTTGAGCGCTATTTCGAAACCGCGCGCGATCTCGTGCAGCGCGGCTATTCGGTCGCGGCACTCGATGTGCGCGGGCAGGGCGGATCGGACCGGCTGCTCAGGAACGCGATGCGCGGACACGTGCGCAGCTTCGAGCAGCATGACGAAGATCTCCGCGCCTTTATGACCCAGGTGGTGCTGCCCGATTGCCCGCCGCCTTATTACGCCATTGGCCATTCCACCGGCGGGCTTGTTCTGTTCCGCGCCTTGCAAAGCCGCACCTGGTTTTCACGGGCCGTTGCCGTGGCGCCGCTGTTCGAGGTGCAATATGGCGCGTGGCCCAGGAGTGTGGCGCGGGTGCTGACGGCGCTGGCGGTGGCGTTCGGCTTTGGCGGCATGTTTCTGCCTGGCCAAAAAAAAGGCCCGCTTGGCCGTAACGATTTCGACGGCAATCCGCTGACCCTCGACCGCGAGCGCTGGAACCGCGACAGCGCCGTGCTCGAAGCCGAACCGAGATTGGGAACGGGTGCGCCGACCTTCGCCTGGCTCGATGCGTCGTTCAAGGCGTTCCGGAAATTGAAACGGATGAGGCGCGGAACGGCCTTGCGCTGCCCGCTCCTGATCGTGGCGGCGGGATTGGAGCGCGTCGTCGACAACGAAGCGATCCGCGAAATCGCCGGCAAAGTGTCGGGTGTTTCCTTGGTCTTCGTGCGCGAGTCGCTGCACGAGGTCCTGACCGAGCGCAGCGAAGTCCGCGAACAATTCCTCGCCGCCTTCGACGCCTTCGTGCCCGGGCCGAAATAGTTATCCCTGCAACTGCTCGAATGCGAGATTGACCCTGACCAGCATGGCGGCGGCGTAGTCGCGCATTTCCTTGGGGAGATCGAGTGAGGCGAGCCGGTCCGGATGATAGGCCCGCGCCATCTTGTGATAGGCCTGCTTCAACTCGTCGCCCGCGGTTCCGCGAGGGATGCCCAGCACTGCGTAGGGATCGAACACCGCCAGATCGGCCCGCTTCTGAAGCTGATCCGCCTTCGGCACCTCGACAGGGCTTGCTGTCTGAATCCTGTGTTTGGCAATAAACTGCCGCTTGCCGTCACCGGTCACCACATCGAGAAACTGGTCGGCATTGTTCATCGCTTCGGAGAGTTTCCCGGAAAGCGGAAGGCGCACCTGCCCCGTCACCGCCCGCCCATCGACAAGCTCGATCAGCGCCATGGCCCGGCCCATCTCGGAATTGCTGCTGGTTCTCTGACGGTCGAACATGGTGCGGTGCCTTGTTCCGGAGTGAGACGGTTAGACCCTTCCTTGCAGCCGCCATGCTAGTGAATTTGGGAGTATAGACCTTTAGTAGGCTTACAGGGCCGTTCAGGAGGCCGTAGAACCGGTTTCCAGGGTGGGCGGCTTAGGGGTAGTCGAGAGGACAGATTTCCTGCGTACGGGGTTTCTGGATGCCGTAGAATCAATTGCTATTTTTCGTTGTATTCCTAAATCAGATCAACCGCCCTTGACGCCACTCGCTTTGTGCGGTGCGGCATGGTAATCGCGCCGCCAATCAATCACCCAAGCGAGAATTATCCGCGCCATGACCCTGCGCAACATTGCGATTATTGCCCATGTCGACCATGGCAAGACCACTCTCATCGACCGTTTGCTCTCGCAATCCGGCTCCTTCCGCGAGAACCAGAAGGTGGCCGAGCGCGCCATGGACTCGAACGATCTCGAGCGCGAGCGCGGCATCACCATCCTCGCCAAGGTGACCTCGCTCACCTGGAAAGACACGCGCATCAACATCGTCGACACGCCGGGCCATGCCGATTTCGGCGGCGAGGTGGAGCGCATCCTCAACATGGTGGATGGCGCGGTGCTGCTCGTCGACGCCGCCGAAGGGCCGATGCCGCAGACCAAGTTCGTGCTGCAGAAGGCTTTGAAGATCGGCCTGAAGCCTATCGTCTGCATCAACAAGATCGACCGGCCGGACGAGCGCCACAATGAAGTCGTCAACGAAGTCTTCGATCTCTTCGCCGCCCTCGACGCCACCGACGAGCAGCTCGACTTCCCGATCATCTACGGTTCCGCCAAGCACGGCTGGATGGCGAACGCGCCAGCGGGGCCGCAGGAGGGAATGGCGGCGCTGTTCGATCTCGTGGTCAAGCATGTGCCCGCACCCAAGGTGGAAGAAGGCGCCTTCCGCATGTTGGTCACCACGATCGAGGCCAATGCGTTCCTCGGCCGCGTGTTGACAGGCCGCATCCGCGCGGTTCGATCAAGGCGAACCAGTCGGTGAAGGCACTCGCGCGCGACGGCAAGACGATCGAGCAGGGCCGCATCTCGAAAGTGCTGGCCTTCCGCGGGCTCGAGCGCGTGCCTGTCGAAGAAGCAACGGCCGGGGATATCGTGGCGCTCTCGGGTCTCACCACCGCGACGGTTGCCGATACGATCTGCGATCCTTCGGTGAGCGAGCCCATCGCGGCACAGCCCATCGATCCGCCTACGCTCACCATGACCTTCCGCATCAATGACGGCCCGCTCGCCGGCAAGGAAGGCGACAAGGTTCAGAGCCGCGTCATCCGCGACCGATTGCTGCGCGAGGCGGAAGGCAATGTCGCATTGCGTGTTACACCTTCGGAAAACGAAACCGATGCCTTCGAAGTCGCGGGCCGCGGCGAGTTGCAGCTTGGCATCCTGATCGAAACGATGCGGCGCGAAGGATTCGAATTGACCGTCGGCCGTCCGCGCGTGGTGTTCAAGGCGGACGAAGCGACGGGCGAGAAGCTTGAACCCATCGAAGAAGTGATCGTCGACGTCGATGAGGACTATACCGGCATCGTGGTGCAGAAGCTGTCCGAGC